>JAZDIS010000388.1:0-9399 GCA_043804705.1 Pseudomonadota bacterium
ATAGTGCATGTTCTGGAACTGCACGGTCCCACCGTGCTGGCAACGTACCTCGGCTTGTTCCACGCTCCGGCTTGCCGTACCGCCGATATGGAAGGTCCGCATGGTGAGCTGAGTGCCGGGCTCACCGATGGATTGAGCCGCTATAATACCCACAGCCTCACCCATGTTGACCATATGCCCACGGCCAAGATCCCGGCCATAACAGGAACTGCAGACCCCGCGTCGAGCCTGGCAGGTGAGCACGGAACGGATCATCACCCGATCAATCCCGGCTTGCTCGATAATATCGACCTTTTCTTCGGTGATCTCTTCGTTGGCCTCGACAAGAATCTCCCCGTTAAAGGGATCAACCACATCTTCCAGAGCGACACGCCCCAAAATCCGATCGCCCACCCGCTGAATCACCTCACCGCCTTCGAGCAGGGCTTCCATCAAAATGCCGTCTAGGGTTTCACAATCCTTCTCGATGATGGTTGCATCCTGGGCCACGTCCACCAGCCGCCTGGTCAGATATCCGGAGTTGGCCGTTTTCAGGGCCGTATCCGCCAGACCTTTCCGCGCGCCATGGGTGGAAATAAAGTATTCCAGAACGTTCAGACCTTCCCGGAAGTTCGCCTTGATCGGGGTCTCGATGATCGCGCCGGAGGGCTTGGCCATCAGGCCGCGCATCCCGGCAAGCTGCCGGATCTGATCCCGGCTGCCGCGGGCGCCGGAGTCGGCCATGATATAGATGGAATTGAAGCTGGGGGACTCAAACAGCTTGTTATCCTTGTCACGCAGGTACTGAACGCTCATCTCTTTCATCATTTCGTTGGCCACATCATCCGTGGAGCGCGACCAGATATCAACGATCTTGTTGTACTTTTCACCATCGGTGATCAAACCGTCCCGGTATTGCTGCTCAACCTCGGTCACCGCACTTTCGGCCTGTGCCAGCCGATCATCCTTGGTCACCGGAATCATCATGTCGTTGATGCAGATGGAAATCGATGCCCTGGTGGAGAACTCGTAGCCCATGTCCTTCAAGCGATCTGCCAGAATAACCGTGGCCTTGGTGCCGGCGTGACGATACGTGTGATCAATGAGTTTGGCCAGCTGCTTTTTACCCATCACCTGATTGACATGGCTGAAGGGCACATTATCAGGAAGAAGTTCGCCCAGCAGAACCCGGCCCACCGTGGTTTCCACAAACTCACCCTTCCGCCGCACCTTGATCTTGGCCTGCAAATGCACGGCCCCGTGATCATAGGCCATCCGCACCTCGACCGGCGAGCTGAAGGCCTTGCCCTCGCCCTCGGCGAAATGGCGGTCCCGGGTCATGTAGTAGAGACCGAGAACGATATCCTGGGAGGGGATGATGACCGGCTCGCCATGGGCCGGGGAAAGAATATTGTTGGTGGACATCATCAGAACCCGGGCTTCCATCTGCGCCTCAACCGTAAGAGGCACATGCACGGCCATCTGGTCGCCGTCAAAGTCCGCGTTGAAGGCGGCGCAGACCAGGGGATGGAGCTGAATGGCCTTGCCTTCGATCAGCACCGGCTCAAAGGCCTGCATGCCGAGGCGATGCAGGGTGGGCGCCCGGTTCAGCATGATGGGGTATTCCTTGACCACGTCGTCGAGAACGTCCCAGACCTCTTTGGTCCCTTTCTCCACCATCTTCCGGGCGCTCTTGATGGTCGTGACGTACCCGAGCATCTCCAGCTTGTTGTAGATAAAGGGCTTGAACAATTCCAGGGCCATCTTCTTCGGCAGGCCGCACTGATGGAGCCTGAGATGCGGACCGACCACGATGACGGTACGGCCGGAGTAATCCACCCGCTTGCCGAGCAGATTCTGCCGGAAACGGCCCTGTTTGCCCTTGAGCATGTCGGAAAGTGATTTCAGCGGCCGCTTGTTGGGACCGGTGATAACCTTGCCGCGCCGGCCGTTGTCGAAGAGGACGTCAACCGCCTCCTGCAGCATCCGCTTCTCATTGCGGATGATGATTTCCGGGGCATCCAGTTCCAGCAGGCGCTTCAACCGGTTGTTCCGGTTGATGACCCGCCGGTAGAGATCGTTGAGATCGGAAGTGGCGAAACGTCCGCCTTCCAGGGGCACCAGGGGGCGCAGATCAGGAGGCAGCACCGGGATAACATCAAGGATCATCCAATCGGGCTTGTTGCCGGATTCATGGAAGGCCTCGACCACATTGAGCCGCTTGGCCAGTTTTTTCCGTTTGGCCTCGGAACCTGTTTCCCGCATCTCCTGACGAAGCACTTTGGAAAGGGGCTCCAGATCGAGCTTCTGCATCATCTGCTGGATGGCGGCCGCGCCGATGCCAACGGTAAACTTGCCGGGGAAATCTTCCTTGGCCTGCCGGTAGCCTTCCTCGGTCAGCAATGAACCGACAGACAAGGACGGCTCGTCGGAATCGGTGATCACATAGGAATCAAAGTAGAGAACCTTTTCCAGTTCCTTCAAGGTCATGTCGAGAATATTGCCGATCTTGCTCGGCAGACTCTTGAGAAACCAAATGTGAGCCACGGGCGCGGCCAGTTCGATATGGCCCAAACGTTCCCGCCGGACCTTCGACTGGATGACCTCAACCCCGCACTTTTCGCAGACAACCCCGCGGTGCTTCATGCGCTTGTATTTGCCGCAATTGCACTCGTAATCCTTGACCGGGCCGAAGATCTTGGCGCAAAACAGCCCTTCCCGTTCCGGTTTAAAGGTCCGGTAATTAATGGTCTCCGGTTTTTTCACCTCGCCATGAGACCAGTCACGAATTTTTTCCGGCGATGCTAAGGAGATTCGCACGGCATTGAATTTTAACGGTCCTTTCGGATTGGAAAAAAAGCTGAAAAGTTCTTCCACGGCAGCACCCTTATCTATGTTGAATAATCAAATCACTTCGAACGGCAAAATACTCTGGACCTAAGCCGTTGTTACAAAATAAGTGCATCGTTCCGGCCGGCAAAGACGGCATAAAGAGCCGTAACAAAACGGCCAGAGAAACGATGGCTAATTTCGTAACGGCTCCTAAATTTCCGGTTTCTCGTCGAGCAGTTCCATATCAAGGCACAGCCCCTGGAGCTCTTTCACCAAAACATTGAAAGATTCCGGCAAGCCTGCCTCCAGAAAATTATTGCCCTTCACGATCCGCTCGTACGTCCTTGTTCTACCGCCCACATCGTCCGACTTGACTGTTAAAAATTCCTGCAAAGTATATGCTGCACCATACGCCTCCAAGGCCCAAACCTCCATTTCACCCAGACGCTGGCCGCCGAACTGCGCTTTGCCGCCAAGGGGCTGCTGGGTAACCAGCGAGTAGGGACCGGTGGAACGGGCATGGATCTTGTCATCAACCAAATGATGGAGTTTCAGGATGTACATGGTGCCGACGGTTACCGGGTTGTCAAACTTCTCTCCGGTCAAGCCGTCATACAAGGTGGCCTGCCCAACCTCGTCCATGCCTGCCTCAACCAGAAGATTCCGGATCTCGCTTTCATGGGCTCCGTCAAATACCGGCGTGGCGATATGCAACCCCGAGCCCATGCGCTTGGCAAGGGTCAGCAGCTCCTCATCCGTCAACCCTTCGGTCAACTGCCCATACTCCTCGGCCGAATACACCGTTTGCAGTTTTTCCTTCACCGCCGCAACCTGCTGTAGATCGGCAAGGTGCTGGATCTGCTGGCCAAGGCGTTTGGCCGCCAGGCCAAGATGCACCTCCAACAACTGCCCCACGTTCATACGAGAAGGAACACCCAGCGGGTTCAAGACGATATCCACTGTGGTGCCGTCGGCAAAATAGGGCATATCCTCTTCGGGCATGATCCGGGAAACAACGCCCTTGTTTCCGTGACGGCCGGCCATCTTGTCGCCCACGGACAGTTTACGCTTGGTGGCGACATAGACCTTGACCATCCGGATAACCCCGGGCGGCAGATCATCACCTTTCTTAAGCCGGGTGATCCGGGCTTCGTAACGATCGCGCACCAGTTTGACCTGGCTCTCATAGCGCTCGAAAAGAAGAGCCACCTCGCCTTCAAATTTGTCTTTTTCAGCGTAGTCAATCAGCTTGATGCCGGAGAGGGACAACCGTTCAACCACATCGCGGGAGAGTTTCTTCCCCTTGGCCAGCAGGGTTTCTCCTTTTTTGTCCTTGACCGCGCTTTTCACGGTCTTCCCGTCGAGAAGATCGGCAAGACTGTTACGGACGCCTTTTTTCAGACAGTTGACTTCGTCTTCCATATCCCGCTCAAGGGTCTTGATCTCAAACTCGTCAATGGCCAAGGTGCGCTCATCCTTCTCCACCCCCTTGCGGGAAAAAACCTTGGCGTCGATAACCACCCCTTCCGCCCCAGGCGGGACACGGAGGGAGGTATCCTTCACATCGCCGGCCTTTTCCCCGAAGATGGCGCGCAACAGTTTTTCCTCCGGGGAAAGCTGGGTTTCCCCCTTGGGAGTCACCTTACCCACCAGGATATCGCCGGACTTGATCTCCGCCCCGATCCGGATAACTCCGGACTCGTCCAGATTGCGCAACGCTTCCTCGCTCACATTGGGGATGTCGCGGGTAATTTCTTCCTTGCCCAGCTTGGTGTCCCGGGCAACGGTTTCGAACACCTCAATATGCAGCGAGGTATAGGTATCCTTTTTCAGCATCTTCTCGCTGATCAGGATGGAGTCCTCGAAGTTGTAGCCCCGCCACGGCATGAAAGCGATGGTCACGTTCTTGCCCAAGGCCAGTTCGCCCAAGTCACAGGCCGGGCCGTCGGCGAGGATGTCGCCTTTTTTCACCCGCAGGCCCGGATTTACCAAGGGGCGCTGGGTAAAGCAGGTATTCTGGTTGGATTTCTTATACTTCTCAAGGCGATAGATCCCGATGCCGGTAGTAAACCCGTCGGTGCCGGGCTTGTCGTAACGCACCACGACCCGGTTGGCATCGACCTCTTCCACCACCCCATCGCCGCCGGCCAGCAAGCAGACGCCGGAATCCTTGGCAACGGTTAACTCCAGACCGGTGCCGATCAACGGGGCCTCCGGCCGCAAAAGGGGAACGCCCTGGCGCTGCATGTTGGAACCCATCAGGGCCCGGTTCGCATCGTCATTTTCCAGAAAGGGAATAAGAGAGGCGGCAACACTCACCAATTGGTTGGGGGAAACATCCATCTGCGTTACGGCATCAGCCTCGGTGGAGAGCACCTCGCCGTCCTGCCGGGCAATAAGGGAGTCCGGCACAATCTTGCCTTTCCCATTCAGCTCTGTTTTTGCCTGGGCAATGACGTGCTCCTGTTCATCCAGAGCAGTCATGTAGGAAATTTCCTTTGTCGCTTTCCTGCCCTTGACGTTCCGGTATGGGGTCTCGATAAAACCGAATTCATTGACCCGGGCATAGGTGGCGAGCGAAACAATAAGACCGATGTTCGGGCCCTCCGGTGTTTCAACAGGGCAAATCCGCCCGTAATGGGTCGGATGGACATCGCGCACCTCAAAGCCCGCCCGCTCACGGGAAAGACCACCCGGCCCAAGTGCACTCAACCTGCGCTTATGCGTTACCTCGGACAAGGGATTGGTCTGGTCCATGAACTGAGAAAGCTGGCTGGTGCCGAAAAATTCCTTGATCGCGGCGGTAATGGGCTTGGGGTTGATCAGGTCGTGGGGCATAAGGGCCTCAACCTCCTGAATGCTCATCCGCTCACGAATAGCCCGCTCCATGCGGACAAGGCCCATGCGGTACTGATTTTCCACCAGCTCGCCCACCGTCCGGACCCGACGGTTGCCAAGATGGTCAATGTCGTCAATGGGCCCCTGGCTGTCTTTGAGCCGCGCCAGATACCTTACCGCCAACATGATATCGTCTTTGGTCAGGGTACGGTGTTCAATATCAGTACTCAGTCCCAACCGGGCATTTATTTTAAAACGGCCAACCTCGGAAAGATCATAGGTGTCGGAGCTGAAAAACAAATTCTCGAAAAAGGCCGAGGCGATCTCATGGGTTGGCGGGCTGCTGGGCCTCAGTCTGCGATATATTTCAAGCAGTGCCTCTTCCGGGGTATTTACCTTATCCAGAGCCAGGGTCTTACGGAAAGAGTCGGAAACCTTGATACCGTCAATGAAGAGAAGTTCAAATTCGGGGACCTTCGCTGCGATAATATCGTCAAGCATGGTCTCTGTCAGTTCAGTATTACAGGGAAAAATGACCTCGCCAGTCTTCTGGTCCACGATGTCGCGGGCAAGAAACTTGCCGACCAGACTCTCGGCTTCGATGTCAAAATGGGTGACCCCTGCCTCAAAAATTTTCTTGGCCAGGACTTTGCCGATCTTGCGGCCTTCCTTGGCAATAATTTCTCCGGTTTTCGGGTCAGCGATGTCATGGGTTACCTTTTGTCCGACCATGACCTCGGGCGAGAATTCTTTCTTGAATTTTTTACGGTTCACGGAGATTTTTTCCGTGTCGTAATAGTAGCGCAACAGTTCATCCCCGCTGTAGCCTAGGGCCTTGAGCAGGGTTGTTACCGGAAACTTGCGGCGCCGGTCGATGCGGACGTACAGGATATCCTTGGCGTCAAACTCAAGGTCAATCCAGGAACCACGCACCGGAATAATCCTGGCCGAATAAAGAAGCTTGCCGCCGGAATGGGTCTTGCCGCCGTCGTGACTGTAAAAAAGGCCGGGAGACCGCTGCAACTGGCTGACAATAACCCGCTCGGTTCCATTGACAACATAGACCCCGGTTTTGGTCATCAACGGCATACTGCCCAGGTAAACCGCCTGCTCTTTAATGTCCCGGATATTCTGCACACCGGTTTCGGCATCGGTATCGTAGGAAACAAGACGCACCGTAATCTTGACCGGAACCTCGTAGGTCATGCCCCGCTGGATACACTCCTCCACGGAATATTTAGGCTCTCCAAAGTTATAACGCACAAACTCAAGAGAGCAGGTGCCGTTGAAATCCTGAATGGGGAAAATACTTTTAAAAATCCCCTGCAGACCGCTGTCCGAACGCTGATCTGGCTCAGTGTCCTTTTGCAAAAACTTTTCATAGGACAGTCCCTGCATCTCGATTAGATGTGGGATATCAACAATACTCTTGGTTTTGGCGAAACTTTTCCGAACTCGTTTGATAGTTTGCATGCAGCAATACCCTCATCTGTTTAGCGGTGGCGGATGGGAACGGGCTCCCCGGTGTGGAGCGTCAGAAGATGCATTGTGCCGTAAATCTTGGAGGCCAAATTCTCTCCCTTTGATAAGAACGCAAGAACGCTACGGGGTTTCCCCCGTAGCGTCGCTGCATCTCTTGTTGATCCCTGGGGCTTGGTCAGCCCCAGAAAATGCTATATTTTTTTTGCTGACACCTGAGAAGATCAGCAAAAAAACAGGGCAGTGTTCACACTACTTGATCTCTACAGTTCCGCCGGCAGCCTCGATCTTGGCCTTGATATCGGCAGCTTCGTCTTTGGAAACACCTTCCTTGATCGGGCTGGGTGCGCCTTCGACCAGGTCTTTTGCTTCCTTGAGGCCCAGAGAAGTAATAGCGCGAACCTCTTTGATAACTCCGATCTTCTTGTCGCCAGCAGTAACAAGAATAACGTCAAACTCGGTTTTCTCTTCCGCAGCAGCGGCAGCATCGCCGCCAGCCGCAGGCGCAGCCATCATTGCCATCGGAGCTGCAGCGGAAACACCAAACTTATCTTCAAGTTCCTTGATGAGCTCGGAAAGCTCGAGAACTGTCATGTTAGAAATGAAATCAATTACATCTTCCTTTGATACTGCCATTGCTCTATCCTCCAAATACTATTCTTGTTTAGTTGTCGCTCTGACTTTTCTGGTCCTTAATTGCCTGCAATGCGTACAACGCCTTTTGCGGAACAGCGCTGAGCACCCGCACAAAACTGGTCGGAACAGCGAGCATGACTGCAAGCAGTTGCGCCCGGAGTTCATCCTTGCCAGGCAATGTGGACAATGCCTTCAGATCGTCTGCCGTAAGCAATTTGCCATCTAGAACTGCCGTCTTGATCTCAAGTTTTGGGTTCGTTTTGATAAACTCGACCAAAACCTTAGCCGGCGCCACCGGATCCCCATCCGCAAAAGTAACGGCCGTTGTTCCTACGAGGAACTGATCCATGGCTTCAAAGGGGGTTCCTTTAATGGCCCGTCGCAACAAGGTGTTTTTTGCGACACGGATTTCGGCATTGCTCTGCTTGAGTTCACGGCGGAGTTGTGAGATGACAGGCACGGTCAGACCACGATAATCGGAAACAACGGCAAACTTGGCATGAGCCAACCTGCTGGTGAGTTCCTCGATTACCGCAACCTTATCGTCTCGATTCAATTCCTCTACCTCCTTTAAACTAACAAAATATTAGGGTTAGCGAGAAGCAGTCGAGGTCGACCGGAACAGACGAATGTGTTCTTTCCAACCCAATGCAGTTCTCCTGCTGGCGGAAACAACCCATGTGACGACACTGCGAAAAGCAATGACATTTCGCCTCGGCAGGCCCGCACATTGAGTCCTTAACATGGCCCAACGCGCAGATTAAACCTATTGGTACCCACGGTCTTTGACGACTTAACTGCTTAATACAAAATATATAAACACTGGCTGCAACCAGCGGGATCAACGCCTATCAGGCATGCTTACAAAGAACTCGCAATTCCATGGGATCGAGTTTCAGGCCCGGCCCCATGGTGGTGGACAGATACACCGCCTTCAAATAAACACCCTTACTGGAAGCGGGCTTGAGCTGGACAACCTTGTCAACAAAGGCCAAAATATTTTCCTGCAATTTTTCAGTACCGAAGGAAGATTTCCCGATCATGCAATGGAGAACCCCTGCCTTATCAACCTTGAAATCAACCTTGCCGGATTTGATCTCCTTGACAACCCGGCCGACATCAAAAGTAACCGTACCCAGCTTGGCGTTAGGCATCAAATTACGGGGACCTAGAATTTTGCCGATCTTGCCGACGGTGCCCATCATATCGGGCGTGGCGACTGTTCTGTCAAATTCCAACCAGCCGCCCTGAATCTTCTCAAGAAACTCATCGCCACCGGCATAATCCGCGCCGGCGTCAAGAGCTTCCTGCACCTTCTCGCCCTTGGCAAAAACGAGAACGCGCTCTGTTTTACCAGTACCGTTTGGCAGGACGACACTGCTCCGCACCATCTGCTCTGCATGGCGAGGATCAACGCCAAGGTTGAGAGCCAGATCCACCGACTCATCAAATTTTGCGAACTTACCCTGCAATGCGAGAGCAACAGCCTCCTCAAGGCTATAAGCCTTCATCGGATCAAGCTGTGCCGCACTGTTTTTATATTGTTTGCCTTTCTTTGCCATGGCGCTCTCCAAACATTCAAGCCTTCACAAAATCAGAAGTGCTACGGTTAACCCACTAATGAATCTATTAAAA
>JAZDIS010000389.1:0-2435 GCA_043804705.1 Pseudomonadota bacterium
ATTTCCTCACCCCGCGACGCCTCATTTCAGGTGGTCGTTTTCCCGCCGGAATGCTGGTCGCTTTCGCAGCGGATTAGTGGTCGTTTTCGCCGGAATACGCATTCATGCATAAAATGGTAATCAGTAATACATTTTTACTCATGATAATGCTCCTTAAATGAATGGAAAGAAATGGGGTCTGGCCAAGCTAACAGCTTAATCTGACATCACAAAAGAGGAAAATATCGGTTATATCAGGCCTTAATTTGCTTTTTTATGGCCATAAAAGGACGGCTCAATACATCTCATACTTGGCCAGCACCCCCAAAAGAATCTGAGATTTGGCACGATTAAGAGAATCGCGCCACTTAAAAGATTTATATGGCGCGAAACAGACTGCGATCCTGCTCGGTCGTGGCCAGCGTGAGAGCAACGAACGCAAATCCGAGAATATCTAATCGTGTAATTGGGAATCGACATTGGGCGACAGCCAGTTTTCCACGGTCAATTCGGGAATACGAGAAAAATGGCGGGTGTTGCCGGTAACCAGAACGAGGCTATTGGCCAGGGCGATTGCGGCGATTTCGAGATCGGCAAGAGGGAGCGGGGTTCCCGCTTTTTCCAGCTCGGCGCGGACTCGGCCGCAGACAAAGGCGGCCTTGCTGTCGAAAGCAAGGATATTGACCGCGGGCAACAAAACCTCCTGCAGGTTCCGCAGATGATGGGCAGGCCTGTCGCTTTTGCAGGCGCCATACACAATTTCCGAAACGGTGACAGTGGAAATGTGCTGCTGGTTACGGGGGGTGTCGGCCAGCTTGGCCAACAGGCCAGGGGCCGGTTGCTTTTTGAAGATATTGGTGATGATGTCCGTATCAAAGAGATACATCACGGCCTTCCCCACCCTGGGACCGGAGTTCGCCAAGATCGGTCAGCGCCTCGGCAACTTCCTCGAAGTCCGGCCATAAAGAGGCCACGGCGGCAAGCCCCTGCCGCTCTTGATGCTGCTCGATGATCTTCAGATCGTCCAGACTGACCAGGGCCGCCACCGGCTTGTCCCGCCGGGTAATGACGAATCGTTCATGACCATGGGCGCTTTTGGCAATGAGTTCGGAAAGATGACTTTTGGCATTGGCAACAGATACTTGAGGCATAATACAACTCCTATGGACAAAAGGGCACAATGAGGCCAGATGACTATTATGACCATATAATAGCCGTCCTGATAGCAACTTGTCAAGGAGGGTATACTCGCTACCGTTCAATACATCTCATACTTGGCCAACACCCCGTCCAACCCGCCGTTGCTCAAAGGCTTCTTCCAGGCGGGCTTGAGGCCGATCTTCTTCACCAGCTCCCGGTCACCGAAATAGAGATAGGCCGTGGAGCCGGTGCATTTATGCTTGAGAAAACTGCCCAGCTCCCCCACCAGGGCGGCGGCTTCCTCTTGGGCACCCAAGCGAACCCCATATGGCGGGTTGGAGACGATGACCGCGTTGCGGATCGGCTCAAGCTCCTGGAAGCGGCTGGCGTATACCTCCACCTCTTTGCCAAAGGGCAGCTGACCGAGGTTGATCCGCGCCGCCTTCACCGCCAATTTCCCGGCATCGCTACCCATGATCAGCCCCTCGGGCAGACTGCGAATCTGCGCATCCGCCTCATCCTTCACCCGTCGCCAGGCCTCGGGCTCAAAATCGGGCATGCGCATGAAGCCGAAGCTCTCCCGCAGGTAGGCGGCGGGAACCCGGCAATACCGCATCAGGGCCTCGCAGAGCAAGGTCCCGGAGCCGCACATCGGGTCGATCAGCGTGCGCTCGCCGTCCCACTCCGTCAGGTCGATGATTGCCGCAGCCAGGGATTCCTGAATGGGCGCTTCCACCGACTCCTGCCGGTAGCCCCGCCGGTGCAGGGAGGCGCCCGAGGCGTCGAGGCTGATCACCGCCGTGTTTTTATGGATATGGAGGTTGAAGACCAGATCGGGGTTGCGTTTGTCCACGTTGGGCCGGGAACCGAATTTCTCCTGAAACTGATCGACGATGGCATCCTTGAGACAGAGCGAGGCGTATTGGGAATGGGTGATCTTGCTGTCGCTCACCGTGGCGGTGATGACAAAGGTCTGATCCAGGCCGAAGAGCTCGACCCAGGGGATGGACAACGCAGTCTTATAGAGATACTTGGTGCTGTGGCAATCGAAATGGAGGAGCGGGGCCAAGACGCGGGTGCAGAGCCGGGTCTGGTAGACGATCCGGTACAGGGCCTCGGGGCTGGCGGTGAAATAGACGCCCCGGTACACCGGGTTGACCTGGGTCGCGCCCAGGGCTGTAAGCTCGCGCTCGGCAAGGGACTCGACATTCTCCGCCACCTGGGCGAAGTAACTGTTGTTTTTCTGATAGACGAATTCCACTCCACGACCTCACAAAACGTATACTGATCTTCTAAAAAGGAACAACGGCCAATCG
>JAZDIS010000390.1:0-10722 GCA_043804705.1 Pseudomonadota bacterium
GGCCATGCTGCGGGTCAATATCCCGGCCATCATGGTGAGCGGCGGACCCATGCTCACCGGGCGTTTTCGCGGCAAGGAGGTGCACCTGGTCAGCGTGTTCGAAGGGGTTGGCCGGGTGAAGGCCGAGACCATGAGCCTGGAAGAGCTGGCCGAACTCGAAGACCATGCTTGTCCCGGCTGCGGTTCCTGTGCCGGGATGTTCACCGCCAATTCAATGAACTGCCTCACCGAGGCCATCGGCCTAGGCCTGCCGGGCAACGGCACCATTCCGGCGGTGGCCGCCGCCCGGATCCGCCTGGCCAAGGAAGCGGGCATGGCGGTGATGCACCTGCTGGCCGAGGACATCCGCCCCCGGGATATCGCCACCCGGGCCGCCTTTGAAAACGCCATGGCCATCGACATGGCCCTGGGCTGCTCCACCAATACGGTGCTCCATGTGCCTGCCATCGCCAGGGAGGCAGGGGTGGATCTGCCCCTGGCCCTGTTCAATGAGGTGAGTGAGCGGGCGCCCCATCTCTGCAGTCTTATCCCCGGCGGACCGCACAGCCTGCAACAGTTGGACGAGGCCGGCGGAGTACCTGCGGTGATGCGCGAGCTGCTCAACACCGAGGCGGGTCTGAATCTGGATGTCATGACCGTTACCGGGAAGACCCTGCGTGACAATCTGGAAAAGGTCAAGGTGCGGGATGCCGACATCATCCGGCCTGCGGATGAACCCTACCACAAATTCGGCGGGATCGCCGTGCTCTACGGAAATCTGGCCCCGGACGGCTGCGTGGTCAAGCAGTCGGCGGTGGCCGAAGAGATGCTCAAGCACAGTGGGCCGGCCCGGGTGTTCGAGTCGGAAGACGAGGCTCAGGCCGCGATTTTGGGCGGCAAGATCAAGGAAGGCGACGTGGTGATCATCCGCTACTGCGGCCCCAAGGGCGGTCCCGGCATGCCGGAGATGCTCTCCCCGACCTCGGCCATTGTCGGCATGGGGCTTGGCAAGAGCGTGGCTCTGATCACCGACGGCCGTTTCAGCGGCGGAACCCAGGGGGCCTGTATCGGCCATGTCTCGCCGGAAGCGGCGGATGGCGGGCCCATAGCCTTTGTCGAGGAGGGAGATCGGATCACCATTGATATCCGGCACAAGACGATCGAGCTGGTCTTGGCGGAAGGGATCCTGACCCAGCGGCAGCACAACTGGCAGCCGCCCGCGCCGAAGATCACCACCGGCTACGTGGCCCGTTATGCCAGGCTGGTGACCTCCGGCAGCACCGGCGCCGTTTTGAGAGATGATGCCTGCAACCGGCAGGCGGATTTAGGAGCCGTTACGAAATAACGGTTATGTTTTTGCGATTTCGTTACGGCTCCTTATGCCGATCACGATCTCTCAATCGTCATAGTTATTATCGAACAACGGCTTAGGAGCCGTTACGAAATAACGGTTATGTTTTTGCGATTTCGTTACGGCTCCTTATGCCGTTTTTGCCAATTAGAATGACGAACTTATTTTGTAACAACGGCTGAGGGCAAGGGCAGCGCGTGGGGCGGAAATGCAGCCCCCGCCTCTCATCGCGCCTGACGGGGAAGACATGGCAGACAGACGGATAACTCCAGGCGGGGTTTTGTGCAGCACCCTGGTGGCCTTGGCCTTCCTTGCCGGCCTCGGTCCCGCTCCGGCGGTTGCCCGGCCCATTCCCTGGGAAATCACGGCGGACAGCCTCGTCCATCTCAATGACCCGGACAGTATTCTGGCCGAGGGCAATGTTGTGGTAATCCGGCCCAAGGGCCAGGAGCCAGGCGGCATGTTTATCAGGGCGGACTGGGCCCGTTACGATGTGGAGCGCGGCACGATCAAGGCCCGGGGCAATGTTCATATCCTCTCGGGAGCGGATGAGATCACCGCCGACAGCGCGGATCTGGATCTTGCGGCCGAGACCGGCACCTTCACCGATTCCACCATTTTCATGGCCGAGAGCCACATGTATGTCACCGGGCAGGAGATGGTGAAAACAGGGGCGTTCAGCTATACTCTGAAAAAAGGTTGGGCCACCGCCTGTAAGCCGGAAGAGGGCAAAAGTCCGCCCTGGTCGTTTACCAGCAGCATGACCAAGCTCACGGTGGACGGCATGGCCCAGATGACCAATGCCGTCTTTCATGTGAAGGACGCGCCCATGGTCTACACCCCCTATTTTACTTTTCCCGCCAAGACCAAGCGGGAGAGCGGCCTGCTCTTTCCGGAATGGTCGCACTCCACCCGGAGCGGGTTCGGCCTCATGGTCCCTGTTTTTCTCAATGTCTCCCCCAGCACGGATTTCACCCTCTATCCCGGTTACCTCTCCGAGAGGGGCGTCCAATACGGCGGGGAGTTCCGCTATGTGAAAGGGCCCGAGTCCCGGGGAACCTTCATGCTCACGTATCTGCGCGATGATCTTGCCGACGGCGCGGATCTCTCGGCTGAATATAAAAACGACGGGCTCATCCGGAGAGAGGCCAACCGTTACTGGCTGCGGGGTAAGGCCAATCATGATTTCGGCGATCACCTGACCGGCAGGCTTGACCTTGATCTTGTTTCCGACCAGGATTACCTGCAGGAATTCAAGGAAGGCTCCATGGGCTATACGGCGAGCAAGCTCCTGTTTCTTGACGAGTTTGGCCGGGATCTGCGGGAGGAAACTATTTTTGAGCGGGAATCTTCCCTGCAACTGGTCAAATCCTGGCCCAACATGGTTGCCGGCGGCGAACTGCGGACCAGGCAGAATTCGGCCCATGACCTGGATTTTGCCGCGGATAACAACGGAAATAACGTGCTGGATGCGGGGGAATACACCGTTTTGTCCCGGACGGCCAGCCCCCTGCAGGCGTTGCCCCGGCTTGATTTCAGCGGGCGCATCCCCGTCAGCGGCACACGGGTGAGCACGGCCTGGGATTCGGAATACGTCAACTACTGGCGGTCCGAGGGGGTCGGAGCCCAGCGGTTGGATCTGCACCCCAAGCTGATCTCTTTTCTGCCCCAGGGCGGATGGCTTGAGGGCAAGGTCAGCGGCGGAGCGCGGGAAACGGCGTACCAGCTTGAATCGTACGGGGATTCCTCCTGGGATAATGATCGTTTCCAGGACAGGCAGGCCTATGATGTTACCGGAAACATGGCAACCACCCTTTTGCGCGATTTTGATCTGGGAAATTCCGATTGGCTTGAGCATCTGGTGCGGCCAAACCTCCTGTATGAATACAGAACAAGAACCCAGGAGCTGCCGAGCCTTGATGACACCCTGGGTACAGATGTTTATTTCGACAGCGCGGACCGGCTGGAGAGAAAAAATTGGCTGACCTGGCAGCTCAATAATTACTTCACCCTTGGCACCAACCGGAAGAACGGCGATTTTGGCAACCGCAATCTCGGCTTGTTCAAGGTCTTGCAGACCTATGACCTGCGGCAGGAAAATCCTGAGTCCCTGGGGCTTGGGGTCACTGAGCGGCGGTATGACTGGTCCGATCTCAGGTTTGAGGCGACAGTGTCTCCGGTGCCGAATTGGGCTCTCGGCTATCAGACCAATGTGAGCATGTACGGGAAAAACGTGACCCGGTATGAGTTTCTCAATCAGTTCAATCTTGCCGGCGGGCATTCGCTGGGCCTCAATTACCGGTATCTCCAGGACAGCGGCATGCTCGCCCCCTATTTTTATACCGATCTCGGAGAGTCGAGCCATGACCTGATCGGCACGGTCGGGGCGCGGCTGACTGAAACCCTCACCGCCAACGCCTATCTGGTCCAGTCATTTTCCGAGGACCACACGGTGGAATCCCTGGTTCGCCTGCGCTATCAACCCGCCTGTTGGATGGTGGAGCTGGAAACAAGCAAGAATGCCGATGACCAGCGGGTGATGCTCATCTTTTCCCTCGATGGCGTGGGACGTGCTTTTCGTATCGGCCGTGATCTCTGAGCGGTCTCGGGGTGAGTGCTGAGGTCATGACGCAGGCGGCATATTACGACATCTTCAACGGCGATGCGGACGGCATCTGTGCTCTGCACCAGCTCCGTCTGGCGGAACCTCGCGAGGCAACGCTGGTGACCGGGGTCAAGCGGGATATCCGGCTTCTGGACCAGGTGGCCCAGGTGCGGGGGGCGGAGCTCACGGTGCTGGATATCTCCCTGGATAGCAACAGAACGGCTTTGTTGCAACTGCTTGACTCCTGCCGGGTTTTCTATGTGGATCATCATTACGCCGGTGATCTGCCGCACAGCCCCAACCTGATCGCCCACCTTGATCCCAGCCCCGAGGTCTGCACCTCCCTCATGGTCGATGGACTGCTGTCCGGCCGTTTCCGGGGCTGGGCCGTGGCTGCCGCCTTTGGCGATAATCTGCACGATTCGGCCCGTAAGGCCGCAGCCGCCCTGGGTCTGGCCGAGTCCCAGGCGGAGCGCTTGCGGGAGCTGGGCGAATTGATGAATTACAACGGTTACGGCCGGGAGGTGGCTGATCTGCATGTGCCGCCCCAGGCGCTCTATGCGGCGGTCAAGCCCTATGCCGATCCCCTGGCCTTTTGTGAAGAGGCCCGGATCCTTGCCCTGTTGCGGCAGGGTTTTGCCGATGATCTGCGGCGGGCCAGGGCGGTGCCCCCCCTGCGGCAGACAGACCATGGCCGGATTTTTGCCTTTCCCGCGGAAAAATGGGCCAGCCGGATAGCCGGGGTGTTCAGCAATGAAAAGGCCAGGGAAAGGGTGGATGCCGCCCATGCCCTGCTGGTGGACAATGGCGACGCCACCTTCATGGTCAGCGTGCGTGCGCCCCTTGCCCGGCGGACCGGGGCCGACCGCCTGTGCCGTGCTTTTGCCACCGGCGGCGGCCGGGCAGCGGCGGCCGGGATCAATGCCCTGCCTGCCGGGCAGGTAGAGGATTTTTTTCAGAAATTCAACGAGGTGTTTTCCCCATGAGTTTTTTCGTGCTGCATAGAGTTGTTGTGGTTCTCTCCGGCCTGTTATTCTGGGGCATTTTTCCTGTTCGCCGAGTTGGGCCGAGTCCGGGTCCGAGCCCGGGGTGGAGGAGGCGCAGCCTCTGGCCGCCGAGCTGGTTGAGGACGGACAGGCCATTGATCTTTCCAGTCCGCGCTATCAGGAGCTTTTGCAGGAACTGGTGACGCGGCACGGTTTCAGCCGCGAAGAGCTGGATCGGATCTTTGCCGGGGTCACCATCAAGAAACGGGTGCTGGAGCTTATGGATACCCAGTGGGAGGCAAAGCCCTATTTTGAGTATTTCCCCCGTTTTGTCACCCCGCAGATGATCGAAACGGGAAAGAAGCTGCTTTCCGAACATCGTGAGGTGCTGGGCCGGATTGAAAAAGAGATCGGGGTCGAGCGGGAGATTGTCGTAGCCATCTGGGGCATTGAAAGCAAATTCGGTGACCATAAGGGGGCCTTCGGCATGTTCCAGACCCTCAACACCATGTTCGACGCCTATCCGCGCCGCAGCAAGTTCTATCGGGAGCAGCTGATCGAATACCTCCTGCTCTGCCGGGAAACCGGGGTCGATCCGCTGGCAATCACCGGCTCCTATGGCGGGGCCTTCGGCCAAACCCAGTTAATCCCTTCGAGTTTCCGCCTCTATGCCGTGGATTTTGACGGGGACGGCCGCCGCGATGTCTGGGAATCAGTGCCCGATGTCCTGGCCAGCATTGCCAACTATCTCCAGAGATCCGGTTGGACCTTCAAGACCCCGATTTACTGGGAACTCGGTAAGAAGCTGAAGGGGAAGAATCTGGAAAAAGTCTATGCCAAAGGGCGGAAAGGTTTTATTTCCCGTACGGAGTTGAAAAAGATTCAGAGGCTTGGCCTGCCGCGGTCTCCGGCAGGCAAGGATCTCACCATTGTCGGCCTTGAGCTGCGGGACGGTGGCATGCGGTACGTGGCAGGCTACCCGAACTTCCAGGCCATCACCAAATGGAACAACTCCAACCGCTACGCCATGGCCGTCACCGAACTGGCGGAAAAACTTAAGGAATAGAGCATCAGGCTCAAGGCTGCGGAGTCTGCTGATTAAGCCTGATGACTGCTCTCCCTGGTCGCCTGCCAGGCTGAGGTTGAAAAACATCTGGCCCAGCCACCGCAATAAGAAAATGTGGGTGCATGACGGATAGTAAAACATTAGGATGGTGCCGATTTCTTTATTTATTTCGGAACGTTACAAGTGCCGGTGCAGGGAGCTTCATGTGGCCCACCCCAGAAGTAAATAAGAGGATGTTGCTGTGGTGTCTGTCGGCAATCGTGGTCTGCCCCAAATGTCCCCATTTTCGATATTCCCATGAGATCGCTGCTTTCCTGGCCGGCAGCAGGGAATGTGCATGATCTTTTCCTTGTCTCCGGTTCAACTATTTGTTAGCCTGATTCGCGAGTTGCCCCGGTATCTCCCGCGCCATCCTTCTTTGACAGTAAATCGCAAGCCTAAAAAAATCTGGACATAGGACACTATTTGACCGTGGTGGTGTGGTAGAAGGGGTGTCATGGCGCAAAGAATGATTGGCGCAGAGGGGGGGGATGGACAATTTTCTGCATACAACGGCCTTTGAAATCAGGCGCTATCTGGGAAATCGACTGCCAACCTTGGATACGGAATGGTGGCGAAGGCATGTGATCGATCGGCTGTCTTTTCAGCAGCAGCGAATTGCCCAGGAAAGAGGGTTCACCAGGCTTGACGATTTGGATCTTGCAGCCCTCCTACGCGTATTCGATCAAAATTGGTTTGAACTCTCCCAGGATGGTTCTCTTCCTAGAGAAGCCCGGAATTGGATCAAGGAACTTCAGACTATTCGGAACAAATGGGCGCACCGTTCAGGCGAATCAATACCGGCCACCGATATGTTCCGCGACCTTGACACCGCTTCACGGCTGCTGATCGTCATTAACGGGCTGCCGGAATCTCTTGCGAAGATAGAGGAATCCAAGGCGGATACGCTCAAATCTTTGGCAGGGATTCACGCATCGCCGACTGCGGCCGACAAATCCGTGCCTCAGAAGAATTCCGTTACCCCGGCCTTAGCCCCATCGTCGCCGACAAAGCCAGCTTCGCGGTTTACAGCAGGCGAGCTTGTTTGCCTAAAATCAAATCCGTCAATAGTGCTGCCGATCATCGAAGTTCTTGCCACCAGCCCAAATGAACCCCGCTACCGGGTTTTCCAGAACAACGCCAAGGCAACCTATTACGAAAGCCAACTGGAAGCGGTCTCTTCCTCCGATGATGAAAGGATAAAGCTTACGGCGGAAGAGCTTAATGCCCATCTCACCAGCCTCCAAATCCTCTCTCCTTCCACGAGCAATCTGTATTCGCTTCGCTCCGGCAGAATCAAATTTATCCCGTACCAGTACCGCCCGGTCCTCAAACTCATCCGGGCGGACCGGCCCCGTCTGTTGATCGCCGACGAAGTCGGGGTAGGGAAAACCATTGAGGCCGGGCTCATCATTAAGGAACTCAAGGCACGGATGGATCTGTCTTCGGTGCTGATTATTTGCCCCAAGGCGCTGGTATCCGAACGGAAGTGGTTTTTGGAGATGAAGCGCTTTGACGAGCATTTCACTGCTCTGGATGGGCGGTTGCTTCGTCATTGTCTGCGGGAAACCGATCTTGATGGCGAATGGCCGGAGCAGTACGCCAAGGCCATTTTGCCCTTCTCCCTTTTTGATGAGGAATTGATTCACGGTCAAGCTACAAATGGGCGAGGCAGGCGACGGGATAAAGGGCTACTGGACTTCGATCCACCTCCCAAATTTGATCTGGTTATCGTTGACGAGGCCCACCACATCCGAAATCCATCAACCTACCTGCACCAAGGTATCAAATACTTTTGCGACAATGCCGTTGCGGTAATTTTTATGACCGCAACGCCGGTACAGCTAGGCAGCAGTGATCTTTTTACTCTCCTCAATGTCCTGCGCCCCGATCTCATTATCGACCCAACCAGTTTCACCAAAATGGCTGAACCGAATCGCTTTATCAATGAAGCCGTGCATCATTGCCGGGTTGGCAAGCAGGGGTGGGTAGGTGAAACGCGCGGGGGTCTGACGGAAGCCGCTCAGACCGAATGGGGTCGCCTTTTCCTGCGTGAGTCACCAGCCTTTCAGAGAATCTACGATCAACTCGCAGACAACCCCCTTGACGAGGCGGCGCGG
This sequence comes from Pseudomonadota bacterium, assembly GCA_043804705.1. Lineage (GTDB taxonomy): Bacteria > Desulfobacterota > Desulfobulbia > Desulfobulbales > Desulfurivibrionaceae > Thiovibrio. Next base: position 8,147 of record JAZDIS010000390.1, read on the forward strand.
GTTTCACTGATCCGGCGGATAGAAGAGCTGTACACCTTCAGCTCCCTCATCAACCGTACTCGCCGCCGCGACATTGGGGAATTCACCACCCGCAAGCCGGACACCCTGACGATACCGTTTACCCCAGCACAACAGGCACTTCACGACCGACTGCTTGATGTGATTGCTGGAATCATGGCTTTTTGCCACGGCAACCAGAATGTAAAGTTCATGATGACCACAATCCGCCGTCAGGCCGCAAGCTGTCTTTACGGCTTGGCGCCCTTGCTTGAAGGGATTTTGTCAGGGAAATTGAATAGCCTGGAGTATTTTGCAGTTGAGGATGGGGACATCGAGCCGGACTTCGCCTTTGTCAACCAAGTTCGAACCGACATAGAGGAAGTTCTTAGAAATGCCAGGGCGTTAACCGAGCGTGACCCCAAAGTGGAAGCCTTCCTCAAGGTGCTTACCGACAAGCAAACAAGGGCCAACAACAAGGCGCTGGTTTTCAGCACCTTCCGGCATACGCTTGAATACCTTGCCAAGCATACCCGCCAATCCGGTTTCCGTTTCGGACTGGTTCATGGCGATATCCCCGACGAGGAGCGATCAGAACTCAGGCGACGTTTCGCCCTTTCGCGGGATGATCAGAATGCCATTGATATTTTGCTTTCCTCGGAAGTTGGTTGTGAAGGGCTTGATTTTCAGTTCTGCGATTTGCTCATCAACTATGATCTGCCTTGGAACCCCATGCGGATCGAGCAGCGCATAGGGCGAATTGACCGTTACGGGCAGACCAGCAAGGCGGTTGCCATCGTCAATCTGATCACTCCCGGTACTGTTGATTCGGATATTTTTACCCGATGCCTGTTGCGAATTGGGGTATTCCAGCACGCCATCGGCGGCAACGAGGAAATCCTTGGGGAAATTACCGAAGAAATCCACAATATCTCCGAGAACTTCGAGCTTACACAGACAGAGCGGGAGCTACGCTTGCAGCAGCTAACCGACAATAAAATTCGGCAAATTCAAGAGGAACAGGAGCTTGAGACCAGGCAGGCCGAACTTTTCGGCCTGAATATTCCGGGCAGAGAATGGGAAAAGGAGGTGGCGGAGGCAGACAGCTTCTGGCTTTCTCCCGCTGCACTCCAGGGTTGTGTTGTCGAGTATCTCACGGCCAAGCTCGAACGGAACCAGGAGTATCTCCTTGGTGAAAAGCCGTTGAAAACATTACGGCTCGGGCATGAGGCCAGAAACAGTCTTCTTGAGGATTTTAAGCGTCTGCCAAAACTCTCAGAACCAACCTTCCGGGAGTGGGAAAGATGGCTGAAAGGTGCTGACCCCATGTTGCCGGTTACTTTTTCTCAGGAAACAGCGGTCGAGAACCCTAAAGCGGTGCTGCTGACGGTCACCCACCCGCTGCTTCGCCAGGCGGCCATGTGTTTTAAAGCATCAGAGCATGTTCATGTTTGCCTCAAGGTCAAGGCCGATGGTATTTCACCTGGCAAGTATCAGTTCGGCATTTACCGCTGGTCCAAGCAAGGGGTGAAACAGGATGAAATTTTGGTTCCGGTAGCCTCGGACCCGATGATCGAAGAGAAACTCTTCACCTTGTTGCAGGTAGCGGAGATGGATGCAAATACGGTGCTACCGGCAGAGGCGCTTTTTGATGAACTCGACGCCCGGCACCATAGCCAATGGACCGATGCGCAGGCGAACCACATTGCCGAAAATCGACAGGTTGTTGAGTATCGACGCCAGAGCCTGACGGTAAGCCACCAGGCACGCTGTAAGGCTATAGGGGATCAGCTTGGACGGGCCACCAACGATAAAATACGCCTGATGAAGCAAAGCGAACTGGCTCGCGCCAATGCGGATTATGAACGGAGAATACAGGAGCTTGAGAAGGCTGCGAGTGGTGGGGATATTCATGCCACTCCTGTGGTGTTCGGGGTTATTCGAGTGGAGGCGTTAGGATGAAAGCGTTTGAGGTAGTTAAGGCCATCCGTGAAGAATGGGGCGGCATGAATGAGCGCAAGAGGAAAAACTTTCTATCCATGGCGGAGACTTTGGCGAATGACCTGTACAAGAAAGATATGCATTTCATCTTCGAGTTGATCCAGAATGCGGAGGACAATGAATATCATCCCGAGGTTCAGCCAAAACTTCGTTTTGAAATAAGCATGGAAGAAGTCGCGGGGAAACCGAATACCGTTCTCTCAGTCCATAATAATGAGGTTGGTTTTCAGGAAGAGCATGTCGATGCTATTTGCCAATTTGGTAACTCATCAAAAAAAAAAAGGCCCAGGGATATATCGGTGAAAAAGGGATCGGCTTCAAGTCGGTATTTCGGGTCACATCCTCCCCATACGTCTTTTCAAACGGTTTCCGGTTCTGTCTCCCGGAGCGTGATGAAGAGACCGGGCTTGGTTATATCGTCCCCAAATGGATAGAAAAAGTACCAACAGGCGTCTCCACAAATGAAACAACCATCATCCTCCCCCTTAACAAAGATGAAAAGGATATTCAGGCAGTTAGCAAGGCACTGCAAGAAATCGCCCCCGAGACGATTCTTTTCTTGCAAAAACTGACCTCCC
>JAZDIS010000391.1:0-2174 GCA_043804705.1 Pseudomonadota bacterium
GCAGTTTCGCCCCGACCTGGCGATCCTGGACGACATGGAAACAGCGCAGAGCGCCGGATCGCCGGAGCAGGTGCGCAAACTGCTGGATTGGGTGAAAAACGCGGTTTATGCGTCGCTTGATGCCCAGGGCAGTCTGCTCTGGATCGGCACCATCTGGGCCCGGAAGAGCGCCCTGGAAACCGCGGTCTTGTCGGAAGATGAGCCCTATTGCCATTGGGTGCGCAAATTTTACCAGGCCTTATTTGACGTGCCCGACTCCGAGGGGCGGCCGGTGCAGACCTCATTGTGGCCGGCCCGTTATAGCGTCGAGAAATTGCTGAAACAAAAGAAGGCGATGGGCACGGTCGCCTTCAACCTGCAGAAAATGAACACCCCCACCGACGAGGAAGGCCCTTTCCGGGAGGTCTGGTTCCGGTTTCATACCCAGGCCGATCTCGACTTGAAACAATTAATCACGGCCTCCTCCTGCGATCCCAGCGGCAAGCAAGGCGAGGCCAACGATTTCAAGGCCATCATCACCGTGGGCTGGGATGCCAAGGCGGGGCTGTACCGCTGTCTGCACGCCTGGATTCGCCATGCCTCGCCGGGGGGCATGTTCGCCGCGGCCTACCAAATCCATGATAGCTACGGCGGGCCGATGGGCATCGAAGACAATATGTACGAGGATTTTCTCCACGAGGCCATCCATAATTATGCCCGGAAGGCGGGCCGCTATATTTCGTGGGCGCCGCTGCATCAAGTAGGCAATAAAGAGGCCCGAATTATCAATACCCTCTCCTACCTGGTGGAGCATGGCAAAATCACGTTCGAGGCGGGTCACTCCGACCAGGATCTCCTCCGGGAGCAACTGGTTTATATCCTCAGCAAAACCGTCAACGATGACGGCCCCGACGCCTTGGAGGCCGCGGTGAGCCTGCTCCAGAAACAATCGTTGGCGTTTCATTATGAGTCTCTGGGCAAGACGGCCTTCGGGCGGATTGAGGGGGCGTGGTGATGGGGCAGGGGTTAGGGTTCATAGGTCAGAGATCAGTTAGGGGAGGTGATCCGCTGCTGATCAATATTTGTATCCCAAGCCTGAGCTTGATTGCGATTATGCAGGATGCGGCGCACATTAAAAATCTGCTGGAGAGCGCCGTGACTCAAAATACCAAGCTGGCCGTCCACATCAAAGCCTTAAACGAAAGGTTGGCGGAATTAACATGAGTTTAATTTCCTGGTTGGGCCAAAAAATCAAGCCGCTGTCCAAGCCGGTCACCAATGAGCTGGGCATCGGCGCGGTGATGAATCGCTGGTCCGATTATCCCAGCTTCAACCTGACCCCGGAGCGGTTGCGGGCGATCCTGTGGCAGGGCGACCAGGGTTACATGCGCTACCTGATGGAGCTCTACGAGGAGATGGAGGAAAAGGACGCTCACCTGGCGGCCATCCTCCAGACCCGGAAGCTGGCGGTACTGGGCCGGCCCCTGGAGATCGCCCCGGCCAGCGACGACGCCAAAGACCAGGAGATCGCCCAGTTCGTGGATGAACAAATCCAGGCGATTCCAGACCTCCAGGGCGACCTCATGGACCTGCTGGACGCCCTCGGCAAGGGCTATGCCGCCTCGGAGATCCATTGGGAGTATCAGAATAACCGGACGGTGGTTGCGGGTCTCGAATGGATTCCGGCCAAGTGTGTCAGCTTTGTCAACAGCCCCACGCCCCTGATTATCACCGAGGCCAACGGGGCCGGCATCGCCCCGCCGCTTTGGAAGATCCTCTTTCATCGCAACCGGGGCCGGTCCGGCGACGTTTGCCGGGGCGGGGTGCTGCGCTCCTGCACCCTGCCGTATCTGCTCAAGAGCTACAACTGGAAGTTTTGGGCCGTCTACAATGAGGTTCACGGCATGCCCCTGCGCGTGGGCAAATATAACCAGACGGCAAGTTCTGAGGATCGGAAGGCCATTAAGGAGGCCCTCAAATCCATCGGCAGCGACGCCTATGCGGTGATCAGCGAAAATACCTCCATCGAATTTGTTGAAGCTGCCAAGGCAGGCACCGGCAAGGTCTTGCCCTATGAGGTGCTCATCCAGGTGTGCAACCGGGAGATGTCCAAGGCGGTGCTGGGGCAGACCCTGACCACCGAAAGCAGCCCCGGCAGCGGCACCCTGGCGGGTAATGCGCATGAGAACGTGCGC
>JAZDIS010000392.1:0-3365 GCA_043804705.1 Pseudomonadota bacterium
GCTGACGAATATTTCGAAACGATGGACGATGCCGATCAAGAACTGGAAATCGGCGCTGAATCAGTTCAGCATCATGTTTGAAGACAGGCTGCCGGAATTTTGATCACAAAAACCATTTACACAAAATTCTTTACACGCCCATCGTCACCGACCTTCTCCTGTCCCATTTTCCCCCATCGTTTTTTAAAAAGCCGAAAACCTATCACTCCTTGGCCAACAACAAACCAAGCGCCTCCTTGATATCCTGCACCAGATGGAACCGGATATCCTCTTTCACGTTATCCGGAATCTCCACCACATCCTTCTCATTAAGCGCAGGCAGAACAATCTCCTTGATCTCGGCCCGCACCGCCGCCAAAACCTTCTCCTTGATCCCGCCCACCGGCAGCACATCGCCGGGGATCACCGGGGGACGTTGTTGATTTGTTGACTAACTCGCCATCTTCCGCTATATTCTTCTCATGCCACGCCATGCCCGCATAGATATCCCCGGCCTGTTACAGCATGTCATCGTTCGAGGTATCGAGCGGCGCGACATCTTCCTTGACGACGATGATCGCCACCTGTTTCTCGACCGCCTAGCAAAACTCCTGTTCGAAACCGGCACCGACTGCCTGGCCTGGGCGCTCATGAGCAATCATTTCCACCTGTTGCTCCGCCCAAGGCAGGCAAGGCTTGCCAACTTCATGCGGCGGCTTTTGACCGGCTATGCGGTGGTCTTCAACCTTCGCCATCAGCGATCCGGCCATCTTTTCCAAAACCGTTACAAGTCCATCGTCTGCCAGGAAGACCTTTACCTGCTTGAACTGGTCCGCTACATCCACCTCAACCCCTTGCGGGCAGGCCTGGTAAAAAGCATCGAGGAGCTTGATGTCTACCCCTGGTCCGGGCACCATGTCATCATGGGGAAAGGGAATTTGGATGGGCAAAAGCCGGATGAAATCCTGTCCCTGTTTGGCCGGAACCGAGCAAGCGCCCGCAGGGCATACCGGGAGTTTGTGGTTGATGGTATCGAGAAAGGCCGCCGGGACGAGCTGGTTGGCGGCGGCCTGCGCCGGTCGGCAATAGGGGCGGCCCCCGGAGATTGGCAAGCCCACGACGCGAGAATCCTGGGAAGCGGCGAATTCGTTGAAGGTCTGTGGCAGGAAGCAGAGGCTGCCCCTTCCATGAGAGAGGGTATCGCTCTTGTGGAACTCATTAACCGGACCGCAGATTTGCTTGGCGTCGAGGCGGAATTGCTTCCGCAAAGGTCCAGGAAAGCTGATCTTGCCGAAGCCAGGGCGGTAATCTGTTATCTGGCGACGCGCAGGTACGGCTTCAGCGGCGTTGATGTGGCAACGGCCTTGAACATGACCCGTTCCGGGGTGAGTGTCGCAATAAGGCGTGGCGCTGAGACCGTGAGACGAACCCCAGGGCTTTACCTGGAGAGTTAGTCAACAAATCAACAACGTCCCCCGCTGTCTCCCGAAACAGCCTCAGCCAGGAGCAGCTTGCCAAACTGGCGGGGATACCAAGGCGGCATATTTCCGAAATGGAGAACGGCAAGCGAACCATCGGCAAGGAAAACGCCAGAAAGATGGCCCGTGCCCTTGGCTGCGACTATCGCGCCTTTCTCTGAAATTTTCCCAATCTTTCGGGAGACAAGTATCATGGATGTCCCCGAATTCCGGGTTAGTGCCATGAAGTATTGTCCCCGGAATTCTCAAAACTTGACATTGCATCCCACCGTTGTATATTCGTCTTATATACACTCAGGAGGTTCAGTCATGGCACATACCGAAACAAGAAAAGCACCGATAAATATCCGGGCTCTGCCAGCCCAGCGTAACCTGATAGACAAGGCGGCGGCGGCGCTGCGCAAGAACCGTTCCGATTTCATGTTGGAAGCGGCCTGCCGGGAAGCGGAAAACGTCCTGTTGGACCAGCGGCTGTTCCTGGCAACTGCCGAGCAGTTTCAGGCCTTTGAAGACGCACTCCAGGCCCCCGTTCCCGAAGCTATCAAGACCCTGCTGACCACCAGGGCGCCATGGGAGGATTGACCCCACCGGCACCACTTACCGCCTCCCACGCCCTGGCGGAATTCGACTGCGGAGTCCCGGCCATGAACGACTGGCTCCGGCGCCGGGCGCTCCCGAATGAAACCTCAGGGGCCTCCCGCACCTTCGTGGTTTGCCAGGACGCCAGGGTCGTCGGTTTCTACGCCCTGGCCACCGGCAGCGTCAGCCGCGAGGAAGCAACCGGCGGGATCAGGAGGAAAATGCCGGAACCGATCCCGGTCATGGTCTTGGGGCGTCTGGCGGTAGATGTCGGCTGGCGGAAGAGAGGGGTTGGCGCGGGGCTGTTGAGGGATGCGGTTCTCAGGACTCTGGCCGTTTCGAAGCAGGCGGGAATCCGAGCCCTCGTCGTGCACGCTCTGTCCGAAGACGCGAAAGAATTCTACCTCCGTCATGGCTTCCAGGAATCGCCCCTGCAACCGATGACGCTGATGCTGAGCCTGGCCGGTTGGAAGTTGTAAGGGAGTTAATCGGGAATGAGAGGTTGACAATAATTAGATAAACTATCACCGGAATTCCCCTGGAGGGGTGAAAGAAGGTGCAATAGAAAAATAGATAACAACGTCCCCAACCTTCCCCCGAAAATCAAGAAAGGAGGTGGGAGGGGTATGCCATGTCCGGGATGTTTTGATTTTCTGTAAATTACCTCTGTATGGAGTGAGGCTGGCAAAAACGACGGGGGAGATAAAAGATGAAAAAAATACTATTTGTATTTATTTTTTTTGTTGGACTTTCAGATATAGCAACAGCAGGACAATATGATGGAATTTGGACTGATAACGATCAGGATGTTGATTATTTTGTCATTACACAGAGAGATGATGGACAAATCATAATCTTGGACGAATTTCCTGATTCAAGCGGATTGTTCGTAGGTGTCGCTTATATGGGGACAATTTCCGGAAATGTAATGAGCGTTTCCTCTCTCTATCCTACCCTTGTGGATGTAGAGGTGACTGTAACCATGACATCGAGCACAACAGGTTATTAATATGTCAATAGATGCCAACAGACTTCTCAATATTTCACTTGCGAGGGTACTCCAACAGGGTCAACGCGACAGATCGTAAAATTCTTCTAGCCCGTAGGACGCTGGTCACCCTCTAGAGAGAAACCAGGGGACGTTGTTGAGTTGTCGACTAACTCGGAATATGACACCCCGCAATCGTCACGAGGGTGTAAAATAGATTGTGTAAATGGCCATTCCGGGGGTAGAGAAATTTGCCCCCAACCAAGGAGAGAGATATGGCCATTTCCAAAGAACTGCTTGACCAACTGATTGCGGATTATAAAAAGCCGGAAGACCTGATT
>JAZDIS010000393.1:0-2386 GCA_043804705.1 Pseudomonadota bacterium
ATTTCTCGAGCGGGATATCTGCCCTTCGAGACATTGAGCGAACTGTTTGGCAAGGCCATGTCCGGTCAGGATAAATTGGCCAACATGATGGCGGCAGGGCTTACCGTGTCCCAGATCCGCCAGAACCCCCTTCTCCAGGTATATCTTACCTATTTTGATCTGAATCTGATCTATCAGCCCAGATTTTTGGCAAACATTGCCTTTACCAGCACCTCCAAATGGGAGGAATTGACCAAGCTGGAGGCGGTCTCGGTGGACAGCCACGGCCTGCATCTTGGCCTTGATTGTCTGCGGGTGGGCCAGCATGCCCAGGCCGAGGATCTCTTGGTCGAGGAAAGCAGACGGCCAAAAGGCAAGCAGTTTTATGCCACAATCGGGCGCGCCTTTGTCGCTTTGGAGCTTGAGCGGGATAGCGACTTGGAGCATTTCTTGGAACATGCCGCAATCATGGCAAATTCCGACAAGGAAAAAATCTATATCTCCATGTTGCTGTCCAGATATTATGCTCTGCACGATGATCAGTGGAAGGCGGGACACGCGTTGGATAATGTTTTCAACATGCGCCGTGATCTGGCCGAGGCCCTTTACCGGCAGGTTCAACTCATGGTTCAGGGGGACATGGGAGAGAAAGGCCTCCACCAGCTCAGAGCCCTGGTTGCCGACCGTAAGGAACTATTTCTGACCGCGCTCATGGACCCGCAACTGCTCCCCGTTGCCGGACCGGTTGAAGATCTCCTGATTGTCAGGCTGCAGATCCAGCACCAGGAGGCCGAAGAAAACCTGCTCAAGGCCCAGGCGGTCTGCCAGGATCTCCAGACCTGGTTTGCCGGGGAGGAAAGCCCGCTGTCCATGCTCGCCGACCTTGCCGGTCTTGAAAAGCAGTTTGCCCACGGCAGTTATTACGACCTCATCGATGTGACACACAAGACACAGGCCTTGTTGCGCGCCTGCTATCGCCTGCAGGAAAACGCCCTTGATGCCATGAAAGCCGATATTGCAGGGATGCTGGCGACCTGGGAGGCACTCCGACGCTACTGGCAGGGCTATCCCTACCAGTCTTTTTTCACAAATTTCCAGGAAACTCTCCAAGCTGCCAAGGAGAAGCTCCGTGAAATAGACGGGCTGGCCCAGCAGAACATGCATGGCCAGCTCTATCAGACTATCCAGGGAGGGCTGGCCCAGATTCGGGAGCGTTGCGATGCTTTGAAACTGCTCTCTGCAAGAATGGCCTGGGTAAAAATTTTGTATGATGGGGCAAAGCTGTTTGGCCGGAAATTGCTCCTCACCGAGATTGTTCTGCTGGGTGCGGGGGCCTTGCTGTTTCCCCTCCTGGCCTTTTGGTTGGGTGGGGACCCCGACGGAGTGATCGAACTGCTTACAAATTCGTGGCTACAGAGACAGGCGCTGCTCATTGTCTCCCTGTTTGTCGCGCCGCTTTTCGCTCTGGGCTTGACGTTGTGGCAGATGATGGATTCCTGACGGGATTGAGTCACAAACAGAACTTGATGCGTGGTGCGCCCGACAGGATTCGTGTCGTCTTCCACACCCTGCGGCACACCTTCGCTTCCTGGCGGGTTGAGAGCGGTACCGATATTTACTATGTTATGAAATTGATGGGGCACTCTGACATAAAGCTCACGATGCGTTATGCCCACCTTGGAAAAAACTCATTGAGGGCGGCAGTGCACAGGTTGGAGGCGGCAGGATGAAGCCGTCAAGGTTGTTTCTCTGGTAAAAATTCAGGACGGCGGCTTGACTTTATACCCATCAAAGGTATATTAGATTATGCAATGGCAAGTGACAATCACCAGGAAGGCAGAGAACCAGACATTGAAATTGCCCCGTCCCGTGCTTGCCGCGCTCTATAACCATGATGGCAAGCATCCGTCGATCCGGGCCGGTTCGCGGGGATTGGCCGAACTACTCGAAATTGCCCGGCAATGGGCATCACTGCCACCTGAAAAAAGGCAACCCCACCTATGTGGCGGTGTGGATAGAAGACAAAACCACCATCACTGTGGAGATTATCCATGCAGGCACCCACGAAAAAGCACCCTACTGAAGGAAAGCTGGTCCCGCTTCACTTCCTGGTTCATCCGGCCAACGTGGAGCGGATCAGGCGTTATGTGTCGTCGGTCGAGCCCGACGAGCAGAACGAAGGGAGCATCACCGCCGAAGAGTTTTTCAGCAAGCATTTCGGCGCCCGGCCGGAATGGGCGGTAATTCTGCATGGCGCACGCATTCGCGAGGGTCTTACCCAGGTGCAACTGGCTCAACTGACCGGCATTCCCCAGCGGCACATCTCCGAAATGGAAAACGGCAAGCGCGCCATCGGCAAGGAACGGGCCAGGGCGCTGGCCAAGGTGCTGAATGCGGATTACCGGAT
>JAZDIS010000394.1:0-3692 GCA_043804705.1 Pseudomonadota bacterium
CAGCAGGGCGATGAGATGGCGGATATGGCTGTGCACCCCGCCGTCGGAAACGAGCCCCAGCAGATGCACCGCTGTACCCTGATCGGCGGCGCGGCCGAACCCCCCGGCCAGCGCTTCATTTTTAAAAAAATCCCCGGTTTCGATATCCCGGTTGATCCGGGTGAAATCCTGATAGACAATGCGGCCGGCGCCGATATTGAGATGCCCCACCTCGGAATTGCCCATCTGCCCTTCCGGCAGACCGACCGCGCCGTTATGGGCAACCAGGGTCGTGGCGGGCCGGCTTGCCTGCCAGCGGTCCATGTTGGGCGTACGGGCAAGATGGATGGCGTTGCCCTCCCACGGTTCCCCAATTCCCCAGCCATCAAGAATAGCCAGCAATACCGGCGTGATCTTCTTCATCGCTTCTCCAGCGCCGTGAAGCTTGCTCAGACCGCTTCCGGGGCGATTTCCACCCTGGGGGCGTCGTGCCACAGCCCTTCAATGTCGTAAAAGTTACGGTCTTCATTGTAAAAGATATGCACGATCACATCGTTATAGTCGAGCAGAACCCAATGCCCCTCGCCCAGTCCCTCGGTGTTGCCGTCCTTGACGTTTTTATGACGCAGGGCCGCATCCACCGCCTGGGCCAGACCCTGCACATGGCGGGTGGATCTCCCGCTCATGATGACGAAAAAATCGGTAAAAGAAGACAGGCCACGCACATCAAGAACGACCAGGTCCTCCGCTTTTTTATCCAGGGCTGCCAGGGCGGCAAAACGGGCCAGCTCCAGACTTGACGCATCCTGAAAATCCTTATGGACCTTTTTCATTATGACTCCTTGTTGGGATAGACGCCCATTGTTGTTGAAATCGCAAAAAGCGCGATTACAACGGGTATAATTTTGTGACTTCTTGACATTGTGTCACGAACCTGTGTCCTTTTCCCTTTTTGCGAAGTCATCATTGTGCGTCATGAACAAAATGGGAGCGCTATCATACTACAACAACGGACAATCTGGCAACCGGTTAGTTCTTGGCCGGTTGCCGGCAAAGGTTGCCGGCGGGGAAGAGCTGTGTTAGATTGCGCTACGTTTTTACCCTGACAACCCAGCTTGAGGAACAACAATGCGAGACAGGATTCTGGCGGCTCTGGCAAAGATCCGCCCAACATTACAGGCAGACGGAGGCGATGTGACCCTGGTTGATGTGAGCAAGGACGGGGTGGTCACGGTCCAGCTGACCGGAGCCTGCAAGGAATGCCCCATGTCCAGAAATACCCTGAAAAACGGGATTGAAAAATTTTTACAAGGGGAGGTTCCCGAGGTCCGTTCCGTGGAATCCGTTTGATCTGCCCCTTTTTTTTATTTATGGTACCCGGTCCCGGCCTTGATGGAAAAAGCCCGGTACAGCTGTTCAAGCACCAGCAGACGAGCCATCTCGTGGGTAAAGGTCATCCGCGAAAGCGACAACACATAATCCGCCTTTTGTACCAGCTCCGGAGCAAGCCCGGTGGGGCCGCCGATCAAAAAAGAAACCTCCCGAACCCCCTGATCCTCCCAGCGGCTTAGCAGATCAGCCAGCTCTTCCGAGCTGAGTTGCCGGCCTGCCGGAGCAAGGGCGACCACCTTGACTGCCCCGCCTGATTGCGGCACACCGCCGAGAAGTATCTGCGCCTCCTCGTTTTGCAGCCGCGCCGCATCTTCCTTGGCCGCGTTCTTTTTTTCCTTCAAAACCGGCAGGTCAAGCTGGACAAAACGCCTGAGCCGCCCGGCAAAATCATCGATTCCGGCGGCAAGGTACTGCTCCCTGGTCTTGCCCAGGAGCGGGAGGATGATCTTCACCGCCTTTTCCCTATTTGCCTTTGCCCTGCTGCGTTTCGAGAATCGTCACGAGCCGGGAGCGGAATTCTTCATAACCGATCTCCCCTTTAATGCCGGGGCAGGATTGCCGTATGGTCTCAAAATTGTTCTGGTCGGCAAGCATGCTCGGATGCAGGGGCCATTGACTGCAACGCCAAGGTTTGCCGGAATGCACCGTACAGCCCTCGTTAAAGAAAATGCAGTGGCCGTCCACGATCTTCATCTGCACCACGTTGCCGGTAATGCGCAGATATTTTTCCTGCACCTCGGCAGGGGGCAGATGCAGATAGGCGACCAGCCGGGCGACATCCTCGGGGTCCAGAGAGACCGTGGTTTCGCCCTGGCAGCAATGGCCGCATTGCCGACACTGAAATATTTCCTGTTCCTCAACCATATTCAATCTCCAATCCTTGGCTTATTTGCACAGCACCAGCATTCAAACTATTTCCCGCCGACCCTCAACGAAAAACATACCCCAGGGTCCGGTAGATCAGCTTGGCCACGGTAAAGGCCGCATGCTCCCCGCCTGGGTGCGGGGAAAATTCGACAAAATCCATAGCCACGATGCGATGCTTGGCGGCAAGCTCCCGCAACAGAGCGGTGGTCTGCCGCCAGGTCAGGCCGTCCGGTTCCGGGGTGCCGGTGGCCGGCATGATCGTTGGGTCCAGCCCGTCCACATCGCAGGTAAGATAGACCGGCCCGTTGATTCCGGCGCAGACCTGTTCGATCCAATCCGGCTCGGCATGGATACGGTGCATGAAAAATGGCCGCAGCCCCCTGGCCTGGACGAGTTCGTATTCCTCCTTGGAAAAGGAGCGGATGCCGATCTGGGTAAAAGGAATGCCCAGATCATCGAGCCGCCGCATCACGCAGGCATGGCTGTTTTCGTTGCCATCGTATTCCTGGCGCAAGTCAAGGTGGGCGTCGATCTGCACCACATGCAAGTCCGGGTATTGTGCCAGACAGGCCTTGACCGCGGGCACGGTCACGGTATGCTCGCCCCCCAGCAGAACCGGGAAGCGGCCCCCTGCCAGTTCCTCGGCCATGGCTTCCTCAATCCGCCGACAAGCCTCGCCGGCGGTTATCGGCGTAAAATCAGGAATCGGCCGTGTTTCAATGCCGAGACGCACGGTTTCGCCAGAAGCTCGTCGTCAAACACCTCCAGGGCCGGGGAGGCGTCGATGATGGCCCGCGGCCCAAGCTCCGTGCCGCCCAGCCAGCTCACCGAGGAGGCCAGCGGCGCAGAGAGAATGGTGATGCGTTTTTCCGGGCCGAGATCGGCCTCTTCGCCGAGGAACTGTGAAATATGCGTCATTGTCTTTCCTGTATACAATCAAGGAGCCCAACCGGGATTCTCCATCCCGGCGGTCATTCAGGCCGTACCCACCACATCCCCGAACAGGGCGATATCGATGCCGTGCCGCTGCGCCGCCTTCCGCCATTTCAGCCTGTCCGGAGTATGAAAAATGATGTCGTCATCCGCGGGCAAGGTGAGCCAGCCATCCACGGCGAGCTCTGCCTCCAACTGTCCTGGTCCCCAGCCGGAATAGCCCAGGGCAACCAGCAGATTCCGCGGACCCTGTCCCAAGGCGAGATCATAGAGCAACTGCGGGTCGCTCGTCAAATGGACACTCTTGCTCACCGCAAGAAAATTCGGGACTACATACTCGGAGCTGTACAGGAAAAAGGCGTTTGCCACCTCCACCGGACCCCCCATATACACCGTCGGCAATAGCCCCGGCGGCAGCGGAATATCGGCGCTTTTGAATACATCCGCCAGACTGATATCGGTAATGGGCTCGTTCACCACCAATCCCATGGCCCCCTCATCGTTGTGGGCGCAGAGATAGA
>JAZDIS010000395.1:0-2273 GCA_043804705.1 Pseudomonadota bacterium
CAGGCATTCGACCATCTCCTCGCGGGTGAGGCCCTTCACCGCATTGACGGCGGTGGAGAGGCTGGCCGTGAGGAGCAGGGCGCCGACCTGGGTGGCGGCTTCCTTGCCGGTTTGCAGGTCGATGACCTGGGCGTGCGCGGATTGCAGGGCGTCCCACAGGTCCTTGGCGATGACATCGCGCATCCCGGAGATCTCGGTGAGCTTGTCGCGGACCTCGGGCACTGAGAGATCGAAGTGCTGGGGGCCGATTAAAAAGACGTCGTTAGCCGGGCGCTCCCAGACGGACTTGAGCAAGCGGGACACCAACTCGATGAGGCCGCGGGTCTGCTTGAACTGCTCGTTTTCCTTGAACAGGGCGATGACGTGTTTGAGTTGCGGGTGGAACGGGTAGGTAGCGGCGATCTCGTCGGCGATGGCCTCAGCGCCGCGAGTGGCGGTCTTGGACTTTGCGGCCTCTTCCAGCTTGCGGCCAAAGGCTGCGGCGATGTTTTCGATATTTCCCTTGTCGAGTGACTTGAAAAGACGCTTACGGAGGATGTCGTAAATCTCGTTGGCGGCGAGGTCTACCGGCGTGATGTTGCGTTCCTGACGACCGAGTTCCTGGCGAGCGTTGTCAAGGGCTCGATTGATCAGGGCGCCACCCGATTGATATGCGGCCCATAGATCAGAGATCACGACACACACATTGGACTTCTTGCCCGCAGCGGTGAGCAGGTTGGCAAAGGCGCGAGTCGCGATGTCCGCAACGGTGCCGGCACCCACCGGGCGAGTGGCCAGATCCTCGAAGTAGGGCGGCATTTCATCCAGCAGGATCAGCACGGGATCGGCGCCGTCAAATAGCTGGATCCACGCCTTTTCGTCGGGTGCCTTCGGCCCGGAGGCCCAATACTCCTGGAAGAGATCCGCCTTCCCAAGCTGGCTGGCGATCTCGCCCCAGAAGAAATGAGGCGGGCTGTTCCGTCCATTAAAGGCGGCAATGTTGGCACTTTTGAAGTCTGACGCGTGGGGCATGCCGGCGCAGTATGTCTTACGCAGTTCCGGATGCCGGGCGAGCAAGCCGAAGCCGACGAGCAAGTGGGTCTTGCCGCCGCCCATGGCTTGTTTGAGGTGGAAGATGGCCTGAGACGAGTCTCCCGCCAGCCGGGAGATGCCCTCGCTGATCAGGTCCTGCATACCATGGGTGATGTGCGTTTTCTCGAAAAAGGCCGCACCATTTTCTTCGGCGGTGATCAACTCATCTAGCTGTTCGATCTGGTCGCCGAGTGTGATAGACAAAGCATTTGGCTGAAGCTGGCAGGCGCCGCGGACGGTTTTCATGCCTTCATTCCTTTAGGCGTTATGCTGAGCTGGCGGGCCGGTTATGCCCTTCCACAAAAGATTCCGGTCAGCAACCTGAATATCCTTTCTGTATTTATACCTATATTCCTAAAGGGGGCACATAGTCAATATATCTCGGTTCATGGGCCATCACACCGGACATGTACCGCACCCTGTGTCCTTAACAAATATTTTTACTGCTTGTGGACTTGAGGTTTGGCAGAGAAGTTTCGACCTGTCCTGTGAGGGGAGGCGGCAATCGAGCCGGGGGATGCTTGCGGTGTCCTGTGAGTACCGGGCTTATTTAAGCCAAAACAAAAATCCTGCCATGAGGATCAGAGCCAGGACAGGAATGAGGCAACCCAAGGCCGCGCCAATTTTGCGCTGCCGCCCCGATCTGGTCAAAGGGATGCCGATTTGCCGACTGATCCTGGCCTTGGCCTGGGAGATTCCCAGGAACCGTTTCCAAGAAAACCCACCTTTATTCATGATTGCCAGCTTTCTTCCTAAGTTTGGGACACTCCCACCATACCACAAATGATCCCCAAAAAGAGAAGACCATTATCGGTTATGGGGGCCAATTCCCCTAAGCCCCGGGATTGTGGATTGATGAAAGCGTTCCACCAGATCCCTATCTCAACAGCCCGCAACGCCAGTTCTTGTGGACGCGGCAATATCCGCCGCCCTCGTAGTGATGCCCGGAGGCCTCCGGCAGCGGAGCCATGTGGGTGCCGTCATGATAGGTCACGCCGTTGGGAACGCCCGTAGCATTGCAAGCCTCATGGTCGTAGCCCACAACCCACCACGGCGCCCGGCAGACCCGGCACCGCCACTTGAGGCAGCCGGCCATGGACTCGCACCGCTGCTCCAGGTTGCAGCCCAGGTTATCTGCGCAGGTAAAACATGAATGCAACCCGGGAAGGGTTTCAATTTTCTCAGCCGCCAAAGAGGTCATC
>JAZDIS010000396.1:0-6208 GCA_043804705.1 Pseudomonadota bacterium
ACCACCCTCAAGCAGGATGTCCCGATAGTTGCGGAGGATGCCAGATCCCACCCAATTACCCGCGATTTCACGGAATCCTATCTCATGCCGTTGGATATCCGCTCCATGCTCGACATTCCTCTCAAGCAGGAAGGAAAAATAATCGGAGTTCTCTGTCTGGAAGCACAGGGGAAGATCAGGCAATGGACCTCTCCAGAGATTGACTTCTGTGTGGGGATGGCCGCCCAGCTCTCCATCGCCTTCAGCCGGATTGAGGAAAGGGGGTTGCGGGAAAAGGCGCAGGCCGACTATGCGACCAGGCTTGAGGAAGAGGTGCGGGCGCGCACCAGGGAGCTGGAGGCTGCCAACAGAACCCTGCGGGAAAGTGAGGCCCGGTTGCAGCTTACCTTCAACAAGGCACCGTTCGGCGCCGCGCTGGTCGGACTCAAGGGGGGCATCATCACGGCCAACGAGGAGTTCTGCCGTATGACCGGCTACTCCGAGGATGAGTTGCTCTTCCGCTCCTTTGCCGATTTCATGCACCCGGACAACAAAGAGAATTGCGCCATGCGCCTGGAGCAAATCCTGGCCGGCGAACTGGGGGTTGGCGGCCAGGACAGCAAGTATCTCCGCAAGGACGGGGACTTTTTCTGGGGCAGAACAACCATCCGTTTGGTCAGGGACGAAAACGGCGCCTCCCTTTACTTCCTGCCCATGGTCGAGGATGTCAGTGAACGAAAGATCTACGAGGATCAGCTCAAACGGCTCTATAAGGCCATTGAACAGAGTCCGCTCTCCATCGTGATCACCAGCCCGGAAGGAAACATCGAGTACGCCAACCCCTTCTTCAGTGAGGTTACCGGCTATACGCTGGCCGAAGTGATAGGGCAGAAACCCAGCGCCTTGAAATCCGGGGTGCACGATGCGGCATTTTACAGCAATTTGTGGCAGACCATTTCCGCAGGCAAAACCTGGCAGGGGGAGATATGCAACCAGAAGAAGAATGGCACCCTTTTCTGGGAGTACGCTACCATCGCCCCGGTTATCGACAACGACGGTACGGTGGCAAGCTACATTGCGGTCAAGGAGGACATCAGCGAACGGAAAAACCTGACCGCTGCCCTTCAGGAGCGCACCGAGATGCTGGCGAGTATCGCCGCCGCCGCCCTGAGCGCCATTATCATGATGGACAGCGATGGGCACATCACCTTCTGGAACAAGGCGGCGGAGCAGATCTTCGGCTGGACTTGGGAAGAAGTATTAGGCCAGGATCTGCACCGGCTGATAGCCCCGCCCATTTACCAAAAGAGCTTCCAGGAAAACTTTACGCGCTTCAGTCAAAAAGGAGTAGGGGCCATAATCGGCAATCAGGTGGAGGTGACCGCCCTGCGCAAGGATGGTACCGAGTTTCCGGTGGAACTCTCTCTCTCGGCGCTTCAGATCAAGGGGCAGTGGCATGCAGTGGGACTGGTCAACGACATCACCGCCAGAAAGGAGGCGGAAGAGGCTATTCTTCTGGCCCGGGATGCAGCGGAAAGAGCCAACCGGTCCAAGAGTGATTTTTTGTCCCGCATGAGCCATGAGATCAGAACCCCCATGAACGCCATTCTCGGACTCAGCCATCTTGCCCTGGAGATGGAGCTCTCCACTAAGTTGCGGGACTATCTCGACAAGATCTCCACCTCCGGGAAGAATCTTCTGCGCCTCATCAATGACATTCTGGATTTTTCCAAGATCGAGGCGCGAAAACTGGAGATTGAACACCTTCCTTTCTCCCTGGAAAAGGTTTTGGCCGACTTTGCTTCCATCACCTCCATCAAGGCCCAGGAAAAGCAGCTGGAGTTCATGTTCAGCGTGGCCCCCGATGTGCCGGACAAACTCATCGGTGATTCGCTGCGGCTGGGCCAGGTGCTACTCAACCTCACCACCAATGCCATCAAGTTTACCGACCAGGGCGAGGTCGTGGTGGATATCTCTGTTACGGAGCGCACACCCGAGCGGCTGGTGCTGCTATTTTCCGTCCGGGATACCGGCATGGGGCTCACCGAGGAACAGATGGGCAAGCTGTTCACCCCCTTCAGCCAGGCCGATGGCTCCATCAGCAGGATTCACGGCGGCACCGGTCTGGGTTTGGCTATCTGCAAACGGCTGGTTGACCTGATGGGTGGCGAGTTGCAGGTGGAAAGCGCGCCTGGGCAGGGCAGCACCTTTTCCTTCACTGCGGTTCTGGCGGAACAACCGGATGCCGACACCTGTTTCATCTCTCCCCCCGATTTGCGGGGCTTGCGAATTCTGGTGGTGGAAGACAGCCCCACCACCCGTATCATTCTCCAGCGGGCGCTGGAGTCGTGTTCCTTCACTGTGGAGACTGTTGCCAGCGGCGAAGAGTGCCTGGAAGTATTGCGCCAAAGAGGATCCGGGAAGCCCTTCGGCCTCTTTCTCCTGGACTACCGGTTGCCGGGGATCCAGGGAGATCAGGTGGCAAGGGCGATTCGACAGGCACCAGGCGTCGGGGCAACGGCTAAAATTCTCATGCTCACCTCAACCGGATCAGGGGAGATTGTCGATCGCTGTCTTGCTGGGGGTTGCGATGGGGTGCTCCACAAACCGGTGAGCATATCCGTCCTGTTTGACGCGATCATAGGGCTCTATGACCAACACCTCGCCGGAGGCGTTCCTGCGAAGCAAGGTCGGCAAGATACCACGTCGTACCGGTTCATAGACGCCAAAATTCTCCTGGCCGAGGACAACGAGATCAACCAACAGGTGGCCCGGGAAATCCTGGAGAGGGCGGGTGTGGTGGTTGAGATCGCCGGCAACGGTGAAGCAGCCCTGGCCATGGTGCTGCAAAAAGAGTACGATCTGGTGCTCATGGACATCCAGATGCCGGGCATGGATGGCCTTGAGGCCACCAGGCGCATCAGAGCCAGCGGCGTGGAAAGGCTGACCACCCTGCCCATCGTGGCCATGACCGCCAATGCCATCAAGGGCGACGAGGCGCTCAGCCTTGCGGCCGGGATGAACGGCCACCTCACCAAGCCCATTGATCCCAACACTCTTTTCGCCGTCCTGGCAAAATGGCTTCCCGCCAGGGAGGCTCCGGAAGAGAGCGCCCGGCCGTCAGCTGACCTGCCTGCCCAAGACGAACCGCTGCCGCTTGAAATCCCCGGCATTGACCTGGCGCTCGGTCTGGAACGCATGGGCGATACCCGTCTCTACCGGAATATCCTGTTCCTGTTTGTGGAAAAATATGCAACCACGGCGGAGACCATCTCCGCGTTTCTGGAGCAACACCAATGGGAGGAGGCCAGCCGGGCGCTCCACACTTTGAAGGGGGTGGCGGGGACCATCTGCGCCCAGGAACTTTTCGGGCTCACGGTGAACTTGGAAAATGCCTGCCAGGCACAACAGGTCCCCCACAAGCTCCTCGCCGAATTCACGGAAAGCCATGCCGCTCTTATCCAGGCATTACAGACACATCTTCCGCCGGCGCCGCCACCTTTCCGGGCAGATCTGTCCGAGGCTTCCATCGACCCCGACCTGCTGCGGGAACTTCTCAAGGCCATGCTGCCCGACCTCCAGGCCCATCGTCCGGTCCAGTGCGTCGAGCATGTTGCGAAGATCAGCGGAATCAAGTGGCCTGTCCGCCTGCGGCTTGAGAAAAATAATCTGATCAAAGCCATCGGCAACTATCAATTTAAACAGGCCCTGCGACTTGCGAAAAGCCTCATCGCCGGACTGGAAAGTGGAGAACCGGAATGAAAGAACTTGCCCGATGCACGGTGCTGCTGGTGGACGACACCAGGGAGAACCTTGATGTCCTGGTGGGGGCCATGGCTGGCGCCTACGACATCGTGGTGGCCATGGATGGCCGGACCGCCTTGGATATCAGCCGGAATAGCCCCCCGGACCTCATTCTCCTTGACATCATGATGCCGGGCCTGGATGGCTATGAGGTTTGCCGCCAGCTGAAAGGCTCGCCGGCCACTCGGGACATCCCGGTCATCTTTCTTTCCGCCCTCACCGAGATCAGCAGCAAGTCCACGGGGTTCCAACTCGGAGCGGTGGACTATATCACCAAGCCTTTTGATGTAGAAGAGGTGCGGGTGCGGGTTAAGACCCACCTCTCTCTACGTTTGGCCCAACAGCAACTGGTCCGGCAGAATGAGATTTTGGAGAAACGGGTGCGGGAAAGAACCCGGGAACTTGCCCTGACCCAGGAGGTCACCATCGACTCCATAGCCGCCTTGGCCGAGTACCGCGACCCGGAGACCGGCGATCATATCATGCGCACCAAGAACTATGTCCTGCTGCTGGCCACCCATCTTCGCAGTCATCCCAGGTTCAGGGAGATACTTGACGACACCACCGTCGATCTTTTGTGTCGATCAGCCCCTCTCCACGATATCGGCAAGGTGGGGGTGCATGACGCCATCCTGCTCAAGCCCGGCAGTCTGACAGCGGAGGAATTCGAGGAGATGAAGCGGCACACCATTTATGGCCGGGATGCCCTGGCCGCAGCGGAAATGAAGCTGGGCGGCAACTCGTTTCTCCGCACCGCCAAGGAGCTGACTCACACCCATCATGAGAAATGGGATGGGTCCGGTTATCCGCAAGGGCTGAAGGGAGAAAATATTCCCCTGTCCGGCAGATTGATGGCCCTGGCGGATGTCTACGATGCCCTGATCAGCAAACGTCCCTACAAGCCCGCCTTTCCGCACCAGGAGGCGGTACGGATCATCAGCAAGGGAGACGGTCGCACCATGCCCTACCATTTTGACCCGGACATTCTGGCGGCTTTCGTGAAACTGGAAGACGAATTCAGGAAGACCGCCATTCTGCACCCGGAAATTAACGAGGAGCGCCGGTCTTAATTTTTCCCCCACTTCTCTTGGATACGACGCACCGCTTCCTGCACATTTTCTTTTGAGCCAAAAGCCGAGAGACGGAAGTAGCCTTCGCCGCTGGGACCGAAGCCGCTGCCCGGCGTACCGACCACATGGCATTCGGTGAGCAGCTTGTCGAAGAAATCCCAGCTCTTAATGCCCCCCGGCGTCTTCAGCCAGATATAGGGGGCGTTTACCCCGCCGTAGCAGATGATTCCCGCAGCTTTAAGTCCTTGCAAAATGAGGCTGGCGTTGCTCAGGTAGAAGGAGATGGTTTCCTGCACCTGGGACCAGCCCTCCTCCGAATAGACTGCGGCCGCGGCCCGCTGCACCGGATAGGAAACCCCGTTGAACTTGGTGCATTGCCTGCGATTCCAGAGCTTGTTCAAAGCCACTTTTTCGCCGCCCACGGTAAGGGCCGTGAGCTGTTCGGGCACCACGGTCAGGCCGCAACGCACTCCGGTAAAGCCTGCGGTTTTTGAGAAGGAGCGAAACTCAATGGCGCAATTTTTTGCTCCCTCGATCTCGTAGATGGAGTGGGGTATCCCCGGCTCGGTGATGTAGGCCTCGTAAGCCGCGTCAAAAAAGATGATCGAGCCCTGGGCGTTGGCATAGTCCACCCAGGTCTTCAGCTCTGCCCTGGTGGCCACCATGCCGGTGGGGTTGTTGGGGTAGCAGAGATAGATGATATCAACTTTTTCCTTGGGGATGGTTGGGGCAAAGTTGTTTGCCTCGGTACAGGGCAGATAGACCAGCCCTTCGTAGTAGCCCTTGTCGTCCGCCTCACCGCTTCGGCCGATCATGACGTTGGTGTCGTTATACACCGGATACACCGGATCACAGATGGCAACCTTGTTTTCCAGGGCAAGGATATCGAGAATATTGGCGCTGTCGCATTTGGAGCCGTCGGAGATGAAGACCTCCGAGGGCATGAGATCCACGCCCAGCGGCTGGTATGATTTTTCAATGATGATTTTGCTCAGCCAGTCGTAGCCCTGCTCCGGTCCATAGCCGTGAAAGGACTCTCCCCGGGCCAGATCGTCAACCCCGTCGTGAAAGGCCTTGATGACTGCCGGGGCAAGCGGCCGGGTTACGTCGCCGATGCCCAGGCGGATAACCTTGGCCTCGGGATTTGCGTCGGTAAAGGCTTTTACCCGGCGGCCGATTTCCGGGAAGAGATAACCCGCTTTGAGTTTGAGATAGTTTTCGTTTATTAAGGTCATGTTCCCTCCTGCATATTCCAGACTCTAAATTATAGGTTCACTGCATCAAAAATAATCCTGCCTTGCAAGGCAAGGCAGGATTCCTAAACATGACTTGGTCAAGCCATGTTTTACTTCTTT
>JAZDIS010000397.1:0-5587 GCA_043804705.1 Pseudomonadota bacterium
TTTTCTCGACCGGCGTTTCCCATGGCTCATAATGTTCGGGCAGTGGACCTTCATTCAGCGGCGCAAAGAGCCCCCCCTTGCCATCGACGCGCATGATAAATGGATCCTTGCCGCCGGGGTCCGTGGGGGCCTTGGTGGGTACGAAATCAGGCACATCGTACCCCGTCCACTTTTTCTCCGTCTCGTCCCACCAGATCAGTTTCTTGTCTTCCGCCCAGGGTTTGCCGCTGGCATCGGCAGAACAGCGATTATAAATGATGTGCCGGTTGACGGGCCAGCAAAATGCCCAGAAGGGATAGATCCCCAGTCCGCCCGGATCCTTTTGCCCGCGGCGCTTGGTCGCCGGCATCATTGTCCCCGTGCCGTCATCGGCAGGGGCAAAATAGCCCGCATATATCCAATTTCCGCAAGCCGTAGCGCCATTATCCTGCAGAACTCCGAATGTCTTGAGGGTCTCGCCTTTTTTTACCACAATTTCACCCTTGGGATCTTTGACGTCTTCGAACGCATACCCGTTTAGCTCCCGGGCAACTTTTTCCACGTCCAATTCCTTGCCGTAATCCCAGTTGAGATGCAGAATCGGGTTGGGGAAAGGCCCGGGGCTGGCAGCATAGAGCTTTTTCAACTTCAGGGCGATTAAATTGAGTATCTGATGATCAGGCAGCGCCTCGCCGGGCGCCGCCGCCACTTTGGGGCGCCACTGGATCAGTCGTCCGCTGGTAGAGATGCTGCCCGCCTTCTCCATGGCATCCGCCGCGGGGAGAATGAATACTTCCGTCTGGATGTCGGCGGGTTTCACCCCCGGCGCCCGCCAGAAAGAACAGGTCTCCGTATCAAAGATCTCCTGGCAGACCAGCCATTTTAGCTTCTTCAGGGCTTCCCGTTCCAGGCGTGAATTGGGCCCGCTGACCGCCGGATTTTGCCCCATGAGCCAAAGGCCCCTGAGTTTTCCTGCGTACATATCCTCAAACAAGCTCATCCAGTAATGATTGTCGTATTTTTCAACTTTCGGCAGGTAGTCGTAAGCAAACTGATTTTCCGCGGTGGCATAGTCCCCCCACCAGGCCTTGAGCATGCTGACCAGAAATTTCGGCTTGTTCGACCAGTAACTTGTTTTGGGAGTCTCTTTTTCGATATAGGCGGCCAGCGTCGGGTTGTTTCCGGCCGTCGGAAGGCCTACATAACCGGTTAGGACATTCGCCAGCACTCCCTGATCCGTTGATCCCTGGACGTTTGATTCCCCGCGCAGGGCATTGACCCCTCCCCCCGGCCGGCCCATATTGCCCAGGAGAAGCTGAATCATGGACATGCAGCGCACGTTTTGCGAGCCAACGGTGTGCTGGGTCTGACCCATGGCGTAGAGAATCGTGCCGGTCTTTTCCCTGGCGCCCGAGGCGCCGAACATCTTGTAGGCCGCTTCCAGCTTTTCCTGGGGGCAGCCGGTGGTACTGGCAACTCTTGCCAGTGTATAGCGCGCATAGTGCCGCCTCATGACCTGGAATACGCAGTTGCGGTTCTGCAGGGTCTCGTCCGTAAGCGGCTTGCCGGCGGCGTCGGTCTGGTATTTCCAGGTTCCTTTATCATATACGCCAAAGCCATCCTTGTCCTCATCTATGAAACCGGAAAACAGCCCATCGAGCTCCGCTGGACCCTTATACTCCGGCACGATCAGGGTGGCCGCATTCGTGAAATGCAGGACATACTCTTTGTGGTAGAGTTTCTTGTCCATGATATATTTCATCAGGCCGCCAAAAAAGGGAATATCCGTGCCGCTGCGGATGGGCACGTACAGGTCCGCCTGAGAGGCCGAACGGGTGAAGCGCGGATCCACGACGATAACTTTGGCCCCCCGCTCATCCCTGGCCTTGTTGATCCAGATCATTGAAGCGGGATGATTTTCCGCTGCATTGGACCCGTCGAGCATGATGATATCGGCGTTTTTCAGATCGACCCAGTGATTGGTCATCGCCCCCCGTCCTAATCCTGCGGCCAGACCGGCCACGGTGGCGGAGTGTCAGACCCGGGCCTGGTGTTCGAGATAAACGACCCCCAGGGCGCGGTTCAATTTGCTTGCCAGATAGCACTCTTCGTTGTTGTTGGCGGCCCCACCCATAAACGCGAATCCCGGAGTGCGGTTGACGGTAACGCCCTGGGCGTTGGTTTTTTGGAAAGTGGCGTCCCGCGTGGATTTTATCCGTTTGGCCACCTCCGTAATCGTCCAGTCCCAGTCTTTTTCCACAAACTTATCGCTTCCCGCAGCCCGGTAAAGGGGTTTCTTCAACCTGAGCGGACTCTGGGACAGTTGCGTCACCGAAACCGACTTCGGATCCAGTGCGCCCCGGTTATGCGGATTGTCCGGATCCCCTTCGGCGTTGATGATGTGGCCGTCGGGTCCGGTGGTAATGATCAACCCGCAGCCGCATGAGCAGTACGGGCAGATGGTTGCCGTTTCCTTGACCGGTTTGTGCAGCGGGAAGCCCTTCATCTTTTCCGCAGATGCTGCCATACCGGAGGGCAAAAGAACCGATCCGGCGGCCAGTCCGGAGAAATTCAAAAAGCGCCGTCGAGTTACATCCATAGTGCCATATACCTCCTCATGCGATATTATTAAAATGAATGCAAAGAAATTATGCAAAAACCGTTTTGTTGAAGTGCAATGGCTATGCCATAGCCACATAAATGCAAATATCTATAAATTATCATTGCCGTCCAAATAAGACAAATTAGCTGGAAAAGCCGGAGGATGGACATGGCAATATTTATTTATTGCGAGCGAATTTATTAATGAAAAAGCATTTTTTATGTTTCCAATTGAGTGATGATGTATAATTAATTTGTACACAATGCGGCTTATAAGTAGCTACTATGTAGTTAAATTGCCATAATCAAAGGTATTCTCAATGACCCAGGGATTGTATAAAAAAATATACCCTATGGCATATTACGCCGGTTCGCCGGATGCCATTTCGGTGGCGCCCGCCAGCGGCAGGAGCACGGTAAACGTTGTCCCTTCTCCCAATTTGCTTTCGACGCCAATACGCCCGCCAAAACGATTCACCAGATTTTTAGTGATCGCCAACCCCAGGCCTGTGCCATCCTTGACCTGCGCCTTGGCGTTCGGGGCGCGAAAGAACTCTTCAAACAGATGCGCTTGAGCTTCTTCGGAGACGCCTATACCCGTATCCATCACTTTGAGATGCGCATAATTTTTCCCGCGGCGCAGCGTGACGTTCACGCTTCCCCCGTGGAGAGTATACTTGATCGCATTCGACAGGAGGTTATTCAGAACCAGATCGATGTCCTCGTTGGTGGCCGACACGATGAGCGGCGCATCGCTCGGCTTGGACGTCCATTGGAGTTCGATCTGTTTTTCCTTGGCCGACACCTCAAAGCGCGTGACGACTCGCTCAACAGCTTCGACCAGCGGCACGTCAACCAAGGCCGCGTCGTTTTGGGGTGCGCTTTTACCGGAAGCCAGATCGAGCAGGTCATCAATCATGGCCTGCAAATAATCGACCCGTTGCAACGCCCGCCTGACAATGTCCGCCTGCTGTTCGTTAGGTGTGCCGGCATAGCCCGCCGTAATTGTCCGCAACAGACTGCGCACCACGCTGACGGGCGAACGAAGTTCGTGCGTGATCATGAGCACGAACTTGGATTTCATCTCGTCTAACTGGCCGAGCGCCTGGAAGGCAAGGGCATTCTCGATAGCCAGACTGCCCTGGTTGGCAATCGCAGTCAGGAAGGTAATGTCGTCCTCGGTAAAGAAGTTGTTTTGGGTGCTGTAAGCGCGAATCATGCCGAGCGCCTCGCGTTTTCCTTGTAGCCGGGCTGAAAGGGTAGAACGGATCCCCTCTGCCACGGTGTGTGCCCCGTACTGCAGGCGATCCTCCTGTGCCACATCGCCAACCGCGATAGTCTTGCCCTGCATTACTTCGTGCGCCAGCGGATTGTGCTCCAGCACCAGGTCGCCTTTGCGCATATAACTGTCGCTCAGACCATAGACCGCGGCAACAATCAATCGCTCACCGGCTTTGTCGAGCAGGCGGATCGAGCAGCCGCGCACTCCCATGACTTCTGCCGTGCTGCGGGCAAGGCGATCGAGCACTTGCTGCAGGTCGAGGGTCGAGTTGACGGCCTGCATGTCTTCATACAGCGCTTGCAGACGCCGGTAAGCCCGTTGCAAGCGATCGTTCAATTTGACGATCTCTGTCTCTCGCTGGCGCAGGCGAGTGTTGAGCGTGGATGCCGTGTAAGCCGCTATAAAGATGCCGCTGACGAAAAACACCATCACACCAAGGACATACAATGGATTTCTGTATAGCGGTGCGTCCACAAAGCCGATCACACTATAATGCGGCAACACCTCCAGGTATTCCAGATCCACCATTCCACCCACGAGCAGTGTGGCCATCGCGGCGCAAGTGTATGTCTGGCGAGGTGAGAGCAGCATGGAGGCAACAATAATGTGAAAGAAGAAATAGATGATCGCCGGGCTTTCCACACCGCCTGAATAGTGAATGAGGAGGATCATGGCAAACCAGTCGAGGCCTATCTGCGAGCTGGCGAGACACTCTAACGGTTCTACGGCGGGCGGCACAGCCATGAGCCTGAGTTTGAGGATGGCAAGCAAAAAAATATTATAGACCAGGATCGTCAAGCCTATGGTGTAGAAATTAAAGGCAGGCAGTGGAAGACCGAGGACCGACGTGGCCAACCACGTAGCGACCAATACGCCCAGACCCGCCCACCAGCGGAGGCTGATCAGCCATGCTTGATTGGCGATCAGTTCTTCTTCAACCAGCCTGAAACCTGAACGCTGACCTGGGTTATGAGAGTTTGCTTGCACCATGCACTCCTGCCCATTTACCAGCTCAATAACCCTATTGCTATCCCTTGCCGATATACTCGCGAACTTTGTGGAGCAAAACATCTGGGTCGATTGGCTTTTCCAGAAAGGCATCGACCGGCAAAGCAGCCTTGTCTGGTACAAAGCGCAGCGACGCGGTTGTGCGGATAGCCGTAATCATCACGATTGGGATTTCCCTGTACGCCGCGTACTCGGAAGATGGATCAGGATTGCGGAGCGTAAAACTTACTTGAAAGCCGGCTGTCATAGAATCCATCATCACATCCAGAAGGATGATGTCGGGTTGGATTTCTTTGATTTTTTGCAGGCCTTCCCGGCTGTTAGCGGCACGAAAGACTTGGTAGCCGTGAGCTTCCAGTGGCAGGCGCATCGTAATAACGAGATCATCATCGTCATCAATAATCAAAACTTTGTTTGCCATGGTACGCACCTGCGAAAAGGCGGACAGACGTGCCTTGAACACGACCACCGCGCCTACCTCAGCTTGCTTTTTGCATAAAATTAGATAATAAATTGACTTGGAGCGACTTCAAGATAAGAGAAACAAGCTTCCATGTCAAGGAGATTTTATCAAGAGGGTGCAATACAAAAAAGTTACACCCACTAAGCCGCAACTGGTAGTACCTCGATAGTATTGTTATCATACATACTTCTCACTATTCCCAATCCCTTGCGGCAAGCGGTTTTCAGTTTGCCAGTCAGGACCAATGAACGTAG
>JAZDIS010000398.1:0-2912 GCA_043804705.1 Pseudomonadota bacterium
AACGACCGCATCCGCTTCGGCCTGGCCGCAGTCAAAAACGTAGGCGGCGCGGCCTTGGATTCGATCATGGAGGTGCGGGCCGCGGACGGACCTTACGGCGGGCTGGAAGATTTCTGCGACCGGGTTGATTCCCGCAAGGTGAACCGGCGGGTCATCGAAAGCCTGATCAAGGCCGGGGCCTTCGATTCCTTGGGGGCCAAACGCTCCCAGCTCTTCGCCATTCTGGATATGGCCCTGGAACAGGCCCAGTCCGCGCAGCGGGATCGCTTAAGCGGCCAGATCTCGCTGTTCTCGGCCATGCCGCAGGCCCAGGGCAGCAAGGCCAACACCATCGACTTGCCCAACATCGCCGAATGGACCGAAAAAGAACGGCTCGCCTTTGAAAAAGAGACCGTGGGCTTCTACCTCACCGGCCATCCCCTGGACAACTTCCACCAGGAGATCATGGCCGTGGCCGACACCGACCTCACCAGTCTCGGCGATTGGGGCGACAACCAGCCGGTGCGCGTTGGCGGCCTGGTCCGGGAATACAAGGACCACCGCAGCAAGAAAGGCGACCGCATGGCCTTCATCGTTTTGGAAGACCGGGCCGGTGCCGTCGAAGTGGTCGTCTTCCCCGAGGCCTTTGCCAAATCCGGCCATCTCCTCACCTCCGACGAGCCGCTCATTGTCCTGGGCACGGTCAAACAGGAGGAACAGGGGGCCAAGATCATTGCCGAATCGGTGGACAGCCTGGGTGAAGCGCGGAGCAAATATACGAACGGGGCCCGCATCCTGCTCAAGTCCGAACAGATGAGCAGACCGAAGCTGGAAAGCCTGAAAACCAAGGTGCGCGAGTTCCATGGCACCTGCCCGGTTTCCCTGACCATGCACTTTGCCGGTCGGGGCGAGGTGGATATCGAGCCACCCTCGGATTTTACCGTCAGACCCTGCAAGGAATTCGATGCAGCGGTGGAAGGGTTGCTGGGCTATCCGGCCGTGGTGTACCTGAAAACCAAGGCGGAGATCCAGCCCAGAAGCGGCGGCAAAGGGGGGCGCTGGCGGCAGAACGGGCAAGGCTGAGCTGACGGACACCAGCATCCGGGGGGGCATGTGCCCCCGGATGAAAAGATCATTCGGATGCGGCCTTGGATCCGAATCCGCTCAACCCGCTCGGTTTTGCAAGGTGTCGGCCATATTCGGCGAAGCATTTTTTGGGGTTAAAAGGTAACGGTTTCCCGGTCCATCATTACGCCTGCGATGGTTGGAATATGGGCAATTTTCACCCCTTCGACCAGATCCGCCTCGGAAAGGCCATAGGTTTTGGCGCAGGCACCGCAAAGATACATGGGAAGCCGTTCTTCCAGAAGGAGAGGAAAAAGATCGGCGACAGGGGCGAAGTTCCTGCCGCGGATGGTTTCCGCCACCCCTTTCTTGACCAGCAGGCCGCCCTCAAAGATGAAAAAGATGACGAGATCCGCCCCCTCACTCGCCAGGGAAGCGGCAAACGCTATGCCGGCATTGGCCCGGTCCTGGTCGTCGGTTGAATGGGTGATGATCAATAAGAATTTTTTCCGCATGCACCTCTCCTTGTGTACTCGTCAAAATATCAGGTTCAATTCGCGTCAGCCATCGCGACGCCTTCCACAAAACCGTCAGCCTTGAATCAGGAAACCCCTGGACGCAATCCATACAATTTCGCCTTGTTCACTAGCCTGTCACCACCTGGTACCACAGTGAATCCGGCCTGATTGGATAACCTGATGATTTATGTTTCCCACTGTTCATCCGCCGAACAGCCGCCCGAGGATTCCACTGCCGCTTGCCGGCTCCGGCACGCCCATCTGCCGGCAGATGGCCGCCTCAACCGTATGCTCGTCAACGTCCTTTCCTTCGGTGATGATTTCATCCCCGACCATGATGGCCGGGGCAACCGGCAAGTCGAGTTCGAAATATTCGTCGGTCAGATACTCGCTCTTCGGCCTGGAATTTACTTCTATTTCAACCTGGTATTTGCTGCCCAACCTGGGCATCATCTTGTTGAAATGCTTTCACGGGCCGCCGTTGGGCTCGTTCAAAAAAAATCGCACCTTCAGCATGATTTCCTCCCTTTGCGTTGATTTTGTCCTTCACTCTTTTGATTTTTCCGCCAGAATCCGTCCGAGAATCTTTTCCAACTCCTGTTCGTCGATATCCCGCCCCTCGACGATGATCTCGCTCCCGATCATGATGGCCGGGGCCTTGGGCAGACCGAGCTCCGCGTAAGCCGTTGACTGGTATTCGTGACGCGGCTTTGCGACAACCTCGATGGTTACGTCAAATTTGTTGCCCAACCTGGGCAACATTTCCTTGAAATGGCTTCAGGTCTTTCCGTTCGGTTCGTTCATAAAAAATCGTACCTTCAGCATGGTGCCCTCCATTATTGAATTTTATCCAGCCACTTCACAAACCCGGCCGGCGGCATAAAATCCACCAGCCGCAGGTCGTGCCGCTCAACGCCATTTTTTTCCAAAAAAACAACCGTGGGAACGCCTTTAACCGCATAGTCCTTGACAAGCTGCTGATAGACCGGATTGTCCCCGGCGGTGAGATCGATTTTCACCATAATGAACCGGCCGGTTTTCTTTACGACCGCCGGATCGTGAAAGGTGATCTCATCCAGCTCCCGGCAGGGTGCGCACCAGGTAGCATAAAAATCCATAATCACCGGCTTCCCCTCCTTTTTTGCCTGTGCGAGAATCTCCGGGGAATAGGACTGCCAGGAAACACCAGCCCCCCGCCACAACCAGGATACAGCCAGAAAAACCGCCAGAACAACGGTGGCCAGGCCGACCCCCTTTTTTATCCAGGCAAAGGCCCGAAAGGCACCCTTACTTTTGTCGAGCCAGCCGAGATGGAGACCGGCGGCCAGCGCGATCAGGCTGTAGACCGCG
>JAZDIS010000399.1:0-3487 GCA_043804705.1 Pseudomonadota bacterium
ACCTTCGTGAACCTGCCGCCGGAAAAGCGCGAAAATATCGTGCGTGCGGCGGTTTCCGAGTTTGCCGCGCAGGGGTATCAGCGGGCAAGCCTCAATAATATCGTCAAGCAGCTGGGGATATCCAAGGGTTCGCTCTACCAGTATTTTGACAACAAGGAAGCCCTGTTCCTGCATGTGTTTGACCATTTCACCGAGCAGGTGAAGCGGCATGTCAAGGCATCGGTTACGGGCGATGACCGGGATGATTTTTTTGCCGTGGCCCGGCAGGTACTGCTGGCCGGGATAGCCTTCATCGATAGCCACCCGGAATATTTTCAGGTGTACCTCAAGGTGCTGTTCGAGCGGGATGTGCCCCGGCGGGAGGAACTGGTGGCCAGGGTGCGCCTTTTTTCCCTGGAATATTTCAGGCCGCTGGCGGACCGGGCCATGGGGCAAGGCGTGTTGCGTCGCGATATCCCGGCGCCTAAGGTGGTGTTTATTCTGGATGCGATGCTGGATCGTTTCCTGCAAGGATATGCCCAGCCGTACCTCGACGGGGGGTTGGCGCTGGCCGGGATGTCCGCCGACCGGCTGCACGATGAAATTGATAGTATGGTTGCGGTGCTGCGCACCGGGTTGCAACCATCAGGAACTGGAGAATAGGTAATGGAACAGATGGTGGTTGCCGCAGGGCTTGGGGATATTCTGGAGAAGGTCAGGGCAGGGGAGCGTCTCAGCCCGGCGGACGGGGTGCGGCTGTACAAGACCAACGATATCTTGGCGGTCGGCTATCTGGCCAACCTGGTGCGGGAGCGGCTTAACGGCAATCGCGCCTATTTTATCTACAACCAGCACGTCAATTATTCGAACATCTGCACCAATCTCTGTAAATTCTGCGCCTTCGGCAAGGACAAGGAGTCGCCCCAGGCCTACGAGATGACGGTGGATCAGGTCAAGGCCAAGGTGCGGGAGCGGTTGGCTGAGCCCATCACCGAGGTGCATGTGGTGGGCGGCATTCACCCGGATCTGCCTTACCGGTATTATCTGGACATGCTGCGCGGCATCAAGGAGGTGCGGCCGGAGATCCACATCCAGGCCTTTACCTGCGTGGAAATCGCCCATCTGGCAACCCTGGCCGGAAAGTCCGTGACCGAGACCCTTAAGGAACTGGTCGATGGCGGGCTTGGTTCGATTCCCGGCGGCGGGGCCGAGGTGTTCAGCCCCCGGATCAGGCAGCGGACCTGCGAGAAGAAGCTTTCCGGCGAGGGCTGGCTCGAGGTTGCCAAGGCGGCGCACCGGATCGGTTTAAAAAGCAACGCCACCATGCTCTACGGCCATATCGAGACCGTGGAGGAGCGGGTCGAGCATCTTGCCGCGCTCCGTGCGGCCCAGGATGAAACCGGCGGCTTCCTAACCTTCATCCCCCTGGCCTTCCACCCCAAGAACACCGAGCTGCACGAGCTGGCCAAGACCACCGGCCTTGACGACCTCAAAAACATCGCGGTGGCCCGCTGCTTTCTCGACAACTTTCCGCACATCAAGGCCTACTGGGTGATGATCGGTCCCAAGCTCGCCCAGGTCGCCCTCTCATTCGGCGCCGACGACGTGGACGGCACGGTGAAGGAGGAGCTGATCACCCACATGGCCGGCGGCGAGGCCGGCGGGACCATGGCCGACACCGAATTGATCAGCTTGATCCGGGATGCCGGGCGGCAACCGGTGGAGCGGGATACCCTGTACAACATCATTAAAGAGTATTGAGCACCATGGACATCAAGCGGATTACGGAAAAGTCCCTGGCGGGCGAGCGGATTACGGCGGACGAGGCCCTGAAGCTTGCGGAAGAGGGCGATCTCTACCAGCTGGGCTTCCTGGCCAACGCCATCCGCAGGCAAAAGCATCCTGAGCCCATGGTCACCTATGTGGTCGACCGCAATATCAACTACACCGATATCTGCATCTCCGCCTGCAAATTTTGCGCTTTTTTCAAGGCGCCGGAAGACCCGGCCGGATCGGTGCTCTCCTTTGCCGAGCTTGGCGAGAAGATTGAGGAAACCAAGGCGCTGGGCGGCACCCAGATCCTCCTCCAGGGTGGCCTCCACCCGGACAAGTCTCTGGAGTTCTACGAGGAGATGCTCCGTTTCATCAAGGGGCATGGCATTCATATCCACGGGTTTTCCCCGCCCGAGGTCTGCCATTTCGCCACCCTGTCCGGTCTGCCGGTGCGGGAGGTGCTGATCCGTCTGCAGCAGGCCGGGCTTGATTCCATCCCCGGCGGCGGGGCGGAGATTCTTTGCGACCGGGTGCGGCAGGAAACCGCGCCGCGCAAATGCTCCACCGATGACTGGCTCGGGGTCATGGAAGAGGCGCACCACTTGGGGATGCGCACCACGGCAACCATGATGTTCGGGCATCTTGAAACCATGGCGGAACGGATCGAACATCTCGTCAGGGTGCGCGACCTGCAGGATAAAACCGGCGGTTTTACCGCCTTCATCCCCTGGCCCTTCCAGCCGGACAACACAGCGCTTTCCCATCTTCCCAAGACCACGGCCTTTCAGTATCTGAAGATGCTTGCGCTGTCGCGGATCTTTTTCGACAATATCGACAATATCCAGGCCTCCTGGGTGACCCAGGGGCCGAAGATCGCCCAGCTCTCTCTCTTTTTCGGGGCCAATGATTTCGGCAGCACCATGATCGAGGAAAACGTGGTGGCTGCGGCCGGGGTGGGCTTCCGTCTCTCCGAACAGGAGATCCGCACCCTGGTCGAAGGTGCCGGCTGTGTTCCCAGGCAGCGCCGAATGGATTACTCTCTGGTGTAAGATGCAGGAATACCCTCGTTATCTCTACCGGGCGCCCTTTGTCGTTACGGGCAACGGTCCGGTCATCGCCGACGGCGCGGTGCTCACCGAAGACGGGCTGGTTGCGGCGGTTGGGCCGTATGCCGGACTGAAAGACCTTGACGCCCATCTGGAAGAGTATGACGGTCACGTCATTACTCCTGCCCTGGTGAACTGCCATACCCATCTCGAACTCTCCCATCTTGCAGGGCTGACGGGTCTGGCCGGGGATTCCCCAGCGCCCGGCGACATGACCGGCTGGATCAGGGGTCTGCTCGCAGCCCGCGCTGAAAATTTAGATCCGGAGGCAGTGCATGATGCCGCGCGCATGGGGCTGGCCCGTCTTTATGCCGGAGGGTGCCGGGCCGTGGCCGACATCGGCAACAGGCAGGAAAGCCGTTTGTTGGGGGAGGGCTTCAAGACGGAGGTCTTCTTTTTTCTTGAGCTGCTTGGGCTGTGCGGCGGTTCCGAGGAATCGGCGCTGGCAGCCTTGGCCGGGATCGCGGCCGACCTCCGCTGTACACCCCATGCCCCGTATTCTACCGGACCTGCGCTGATCCGGACCTTGAAAGAGAGGGCCAGCGCCGGCAAGAGACTGCTTTCCATGCATGTGGCCGAGTCTGCCCAGGAGATCGAGTTTTTGCGCACCGGCACCGGTCCGTTTGCTG
>JAZDIS010000400.1:0-2824 GCA_043804705.1 Pseudomonadota bacterium
CGGCCGCGACGAGGTGTTCTCCCAGCTGGTTCAGTATTACTGCGATCAGGAGAAGATGGTCCGAATGGACTCGGCCCCGGCAAACTGAAAACGAAAACCAGCCAACGGGAAGGATGCATCCACGGCTTTACAAACCATGCCGGGCATGGCATAGTGGCACAGTTTGATACAACTCTAAACCCACACAGTGATAAAGAGAGGCGCCATATGGCCAAGATAGGAAGAAATGACCTCTGTTTCTGCGGCAGCGGCAAAAAATTCAAAAAATGCTGCCTGGGCACCCGCACCAGCGCCACGGCCGCACCCTCGATCCCCTCGGTAAAGATTGAAGTCGAAAAAATCCAAAAAAACGCCGGGGCGAGGAAAGCGACCGTCCTGGCACTGGGGGTTTTCGTGCTGTTCTCCACCACCAGCGGCGACGCCTGGCTCCTGGAGGTCACGGACATGGATGCCATCCAGGTAGCACAAGGCGGGGAAAAGCTGGCGGTACAGATCGAGGAAAACCCTGAAACCATCGAGATCAACTGGACCCACAAGTTCGATGTCAAAAACAAGCAACTTATCCTCACCTCATACAAGGACCAGAGCGAAGAGATCCGGGAAGACTATCCGACCCATGCCATTCTTTCTACAGTGAAAAAAATCCGCAGCCGCATTCCGCCCGAACTGATCAGCACCATCCATCTGGACACCGAGGAAGAGAGCCAGGCACAGGCTGGCTGAACTAGCACAGTCCGCCAATAAGCTGCGGCGATATCATCATAAAAACGACACGAAACAAGGGGCGGAAAATCTTTCTCGCCCCTTGTTTCGTGAAACCATCCGGCCTCATGCCGCCTCGAAGAAAAACGCACACCACCCCCCATGAGCTATCTCATCATCTGCACCGTGGCCCTGGCGGTCTCGGGCCTGACTCTCTTCTCCGGATTCGGCCCGGGCACCCTGCTGATGCCGGTCTTTGCCCTGTTCTTCCCGGTGGAGGTGGGGGCGGGATTACTGTAAACAAAGGATGACACAACCATGAATCTGCTCAGACTGTCGCCCGTGATTTTCAGCATGCTGGTGCTCGGCGCCCATTTCTACAGGGCGGGGCATCTCCTTCTCGCCTGCGGGGCGTTGCTTGCCCTTGGCCTGCTCTTCCTCCGCCGGCCCCTGGCGGTCCGGCTCATGCAAGGGCTGCTCGTCGCCGGCGCGGTGGAATGGCTCGCCAGCGCAGGCCGGCTGGTCATGTTCCGGCAAGACCAAGGCCTCCCCTGGCTGCGTCTCGCGTTGATCCTCGGCTTGGTCGCCCTCGGCACCCTGCTCTCCGCCCTGGTCTTTAAAACAAGCGGGCTCAAGGCCCGGTACAATCTCCCGCCCAAGGAACAGGGGGGAAATTAAGCCTCAGCCATCCCATTGCGCGCGGCAATGCATTTTAATCTGGACAAAGATTAAGATAAATCTTAAATTGCATTTATAATAGAACCGCGAAGATGATCAGCACTTTCCAAGGAGAACGTCATGCCCATCTATGAATACCGCTGTCAGGAATGCAAGGGACTGTTTGAGACCATTCTTTCCTCGACAGAGGCCCCAGCCGAAGTAACCTGCCCAAAATGCGGCAGCACAAGCGTGAAAAAAACCATCTCCGCCTCAAGCTTCCGGATCTCTTCCGGTTCAAGCGCCATCCCCTCCGGAGCGCTCTCCGGCTGTTCGACAAAATCGGGTTTCTCCTGAGCCTGAATACGCTGCGGCCGGTCCGGCCGCACCACAATCCTATTCCGCACAGACTATCCCCAGCCGCCAATCTCCCGATTCAGTAGTACAATCGAAAAGTACAGGTCAGGGTGGCGGGGGCAAGGCCGAATTCAGAGCCGAGGGAACCGTTCTCTGTATGATCACCCCTGGGGAGAGACAGGGTAACCGCCAGCTCCGCCTCATCGGAGAGCGAGTACACCCCATTGAGGCTCAGCAGCTGGGAATGATCGCTCCAGTTGGCAAGAAGCAGGGCCTGCCCGGTCAGCAGCGGGGAAAATTCGTAGCTTGCGCCCAGGGCGGTGTAGTTCCGCCCCGTGTATCCCTGCCGCAGGCTGCCTGCGGCCAGGGCCTGATTCAGCGCCTCGCTGGAACCGTACCCCTGGCCATGGTGGAACTGTTCCAACCGCAGCTCAAGACTGTTGGCAAAACGATGCTCAAACCCCACGCTCACCTCGGCCCCGCCGGAGAGCCCGTCTTGTTCCGGGGCCGCGTAATGCCCCTCCGCCCGGACGCCCAGCCAGTCAAAAAGCTCGCCCTGCAAGGAAGCGCCGGTTATCCGATGGTCGCGCACCGAGCCGCCCAGCAGCGCCCATTCCCAATCGTGGCGGTTGACGGCAAGCCTGGCCAGCAGGGAGTTCCGGCTCCAGTCGGGCCGGTTTCGCCACTCGGTATCAGCGGCGCTCTCGGGCGAATACCCAAGCACCCCGACCAGGCTCAACTGGGCGAGGTTTCCAAGGCGCACCTCGGCCCGGCCGCTGTCCACCCCGGGCTTGTAGGCCCGGTAAAAGGCTTGCGCCGCAAAGGGGGCGAAAAAATCATTGGGGCTGAAATACATGGTGGTGGCCAGGTTCACGGGCTGCCGGCCAAGGCTCCACTCGGTGTTCTCCCGCACATAATGGAAGGCGGCGGTGTCCACACTCAGGCTCGCCTCGGAATCGCCGCTCGCATGCTGCTGCCAGGAAAGCAGCCCGCTCCGCTCTGCCCCGGCAGGCCTGGAGCCAAGACCGGGATTCGGGGTGGCGCGGAGATTTTGCAGAAGGTTCAGGTCAAAGCGGGCATCCTCCCGATACTTTGCCGCCACCAGCAG
>JAZDIS010000401.1:0-6573 GCA_043804705.1 Pseudomonadota bacterium
GAAGACCGCCCCGGTGATTGCGATGATGACGAATTTTGGATACCGGGTGGCGGACTTGATCCGTTCCTTGACGGATTTTTCGTTTTCATGGAGGGAGGCCAGATAGGCAAAGGCCCTGTCCAGAGAGCCGGTTTCCTCGCCCACCTTGACGATGTTGTAGAATAGCAGGTTGAAGGTCTTGGGCTGCCGGCTCACGGCTTCGCTCAGGCTCGCGCCGCTTTCCACCTCGGCAGTCATGGAGAGGATGATCTCCCGGAGAAAGGGGTTGCTCACCTGGAGGGCCAGGATGGCGAAGGACTCGATGATGCTGACCCCTGCGGCCAGCAGGGTGGCCAGTTGCCGGCAGAAGAGGATCTTGTCTTCCAGGGTGACCCCGAAGAGCCGTTCTCTGAGCGTTGGCCCTGCCGTGGCCGGGACGGCCGCTTTTACCCCGGCTGCCTGCTGCTCGGAGAGGACCTGGATGTTCACCGGACTCAAGCCCCCTTTTTGCAGCCAGGTTTCCACCTCCTGCATGATTTCGGCGGCATGGGTGCCGGAAACAACCCGGCCGGCGGAGTTGATGGCCTCGTAACGGAAGATCGGCACCGGTTACTCCTTCAGCTCCATGGTGACGCGGAAGGCCTCATCCACCGAGGTCTGGCCGCTGATCACCTTGGTCATGCTGGCTTGGCGCAGGGAGGTGAGGTCTTCCTTCAGCGCCTGGCGGAAGATATCGTGGCTGGAGGCTTTTTTGAGGATAAGCTCCTCAATGGCCTGGGAGATGACCATGGTTTCGTAGATGGCGATCCTCCCCTTGAAGCCGGAGCCCTCGCATTTGTCGCAGCCCACCGGTTTGTAAAAAATCCGGGTCGGGTCATAGGCAAGGCCCAGTGCTTCCTGAAGTTCTTCCGGCGGAGTGAAGGCACCCTTGCAGTTGGGGCAGAGCAGGCGCAGGAGACGCTGGGCGATCACCAACCCCACGGCCGAGGCAATGAGAAAGGGCGGAATGCCCATCTCGATGAGCCGGGTGATGGCGCCGGCCGCGTCGTTGGTGTGCAGGGTCGAGAGCACCAGATGGCCGGTGAGGGCCGACTGGATGGCGATCTCGGCGGTTTCCGTGTCGCGGATTTCGCCGATCATGATGATGTCCGGATCCTGGCGGAGGATGGAGCGCAGGGAATTGGCAAAGGTGAGGTCGGCCCGGACATTGACCTGCACCTGATTGATCCCGGCCAGCTCGTACTCCACCGGATCTTCCACGGTGACGATGTTTTTTTCCACCGAGTTGAGATAATTCAGCGCCCCGTAGAGGGTGGTGGTCTTGCCGCTGCCGGTGGGGCCGGTGACCAGGATGATCTCGTGGGGCCGGGAAAGATGCTCGATGAACAGGGCGCGCTGGTATGGCTCAAAGCCGAGGGCCTGCAGGTTGAAGCGTACCGTGCCCTTGTCCAGCAAACGTAACACCACTTTTTCTCCGGCGCTCAGGGGCAGGATGGAGACGCGCACGTCAAGCTCCTTGCCGGAGATGGGCATTTCAAAGCGGCCGTCCTGGGGCTTGCGGCGCTCGCCGATATCAAGATGGGCGATGATCTTGATGCGGGAGATGAGGTTGGGGTGCATCTCCAGGGGAAAGGTGTTGGTCTCGCGCAGGATGCCGTCCACCCGGGTGCGAACCCGCACCCGCTCGTGATCCGGCTCGATGTGGATGTCGCTGGCCCGTTGGCGCACGGCCTTGAGCAGGATATCGTTGATGGCGTTGACGATGGCGGATTCTTCCCCGGAGTCTTCAAACCGTTGCTCCACCGCGGTCGCCGAGGCGTACAGGCCGTCCATGGCGGCGATGATCTCCGATTCGATCCCCACGCAGATTACGGTTTTGTCCGTGATATAGTGGCCGACCTCGTCAACGGCGAAGATGTTCAGCGGGTCGGCAAAGGCGACCAGCACTTCGCCGGGACGCTTGCCAAGGGCAAGGACCTTGTACTTTCTGGA
Organism: Pseudomonadota bacterium; assembly: GCA_043804705.1. Lineage (GTDB taxonomy): Bacteria > Desulfobacterota > Desulfobulbia > Desulfobulbales > Desulfurivibrionaceae > Thiovibrio. Next base: position 1,972 of record JAZDIS010000401.1, read on the forward strand.
CACGGCCTCGGGAATGATCTGGGCCACCTCGGGATCCACCACAATCCTGCTGAAATCGATGAAGGGGATTTTCAGCTGCCGGGCAATGGTGTTGGCTACGGCGGCATCGTTGACAAAGCCCAATTCGCGCAGGGCCTCGCCCAGTTTTATGTCGCGATCGTTGCCATAGGCCAGGGCCTGTTGCAGCTGGGTTGCGGTGATCAGCCCGCCTTCCACCAGAATGTCGCCGAATTTTCTGCGTTTTGGTTGTGGTGTCGTCATCAGGAGCGCCATGGTTGGCGGTGTTGTAAGGAATTATTGTCTGTGGGACAGTCGCCCGAGGGTTTGTTTTTCATTGTGATCCTCGCACAAAAGGAGAGGGGTACACGGGGCTCCCCCCTTCCCCCGCTGGTTCTTCCGCAGGGGTTGGAATATTTTTTTCTCCCACAGGAAGAGGATTCGCGGGAGGGGGCGGGGCTGGAAACGGCATGGTCTGCGGTACCTGTATCTGTGGCGGCTGGCTGGGCGTTTGTTTGCCGCCGTTTACCAGGTCATCGAACCAGGCAATCCCCTGCTCGAACCAGGGCGTCATTGTCTGTCTGCCATCATCCGCCAGGCGTGTGACCCAGTCCGTTGCCTGATAAACCCATGGGGGCCTGGCAGGTCTGTCGAAGGAGATGGTGTTCGCAAGCCAGACCGGGGGAAAGGTGAGCCCCCAGAACAGGAGCAGGAGGAGCAAAAAACCTGCGCCCCACCGGAGAACTGGCCCGAGAAACCTGCGGCCCTGCTGCGGGGTATTGAGGGAAGCTATTGCCTCCCGGACGATTTTGCGGGAGATGCGGGTTTCTTTTTCGGCGTAGGCCACCAGGAGCACCCGGCTCATGATTTTGTTGATCAGGCGGGGATACCCCTTGGTGAAACGCCAGAGGAGATCGGTGGTGGCGAAGGAGCGCGGCATTTTATAGACGCCGCTTTTCTTGAAACGGTGGAGGATATAGCTGACCATTTCCTGCTTGGAAAGGGGGGCCAGGGTCTCCATGATGCTGACCCGTTGGACAAGCTGGCGCATGTTGTTCTGGCTCAGCTTGTCGCGTAGCTCCGGTTGACCGAAGAGCACGATTTGCAAGAGCTTCTGGGTGTCTGTTTCAAAATTGGAGAGCAGGCGGAGCTGTTCCAGGCTCTCGTCGGGAAGATTCTGTGCCTCGTCGATGACGATGAGCAGTTTTTTCTCCTGTTGCGCCAGGGCATACAGGTGCTCGTTTAAAATACGCAACAGCGCATCGAGGCTGACGGCGTGGTCCGTGGGAGCGGAAAGACCGATATCCTGAAGAATGGCCAAGAGCAGTTCAAGGCGGGAGAGATGGGGCGAGAGGATCAGGGCGGTTTCATACCTGTCGGGCAGATCGTCCATCATCAGGCGGAGCATGAGGGTCTTGCCGGTGCCGATCTCGCCGGTGACGATGATGAATCCCTCGTCACCGGCGAGGCCATAGCGGATAACCTCCCGCAGGCCGGCATGCCCCTTGGTGGGGAAGTAATAATTCCTGTCCGGCGTCATGCGGAAAGGATCTTCCTGCAGGCCGAAAAACTCAAGGTAATTCATTGCGGCGGCGTCGTGTTCCCCTGGGGCGTTTTTGCCGGATCGTCAGCCAAAATCACTTCTTCCTTGTGGTTTCCCGCAGGCGAAGCGGAAGGCGTTGGCTTCTTGGCCGTTGCCTCGCCGTTTTGTTTGCGGGTCATACTGACAATGCGGGGCGTGATAAAGACCATGAGTTCAGACTGGTCGTTGCGCTTATCTGAGTTTTTGAAGAGATTGCCGAAGAGCGGGATATCACCCAGGCCCGGCACCTTGCTGTTTTGGTTGCTCTTGTTTTGTTGGACAATGCCGCCGATGACCACGGTGACTTGGTCTTCCAGAAAAAGATTGGTGGTGATCGCCTGTTTGTTGATGAGCAGTCCGCTTGTGCTGGAGGTTGACTGGTCAACGCTGTCGTTGGTGACCGCGACATCCAGGATGATGTAGCCATCCTGCAACACCGTGGGCTTGACCTTGAGGCCAAGATTTGCCTCCCGAAAGGTGGTGTTGACGGTGTTGGCGGTCTGGGTCACATAGGGGATCTCCTTGCCCTGTTTGATTTCGGCCTCCTTGCCGTCGAGGACGAGAACGCTGGGAGAGGAAAGAATTTCCAGCAGGCTGTCCGACTGCATGGCCTGGAGTTCCATGTTGAGGTTGATGTTCTGGCGGATAAAGCCAAAGGCCAAGCTGGTGGTGGGCTCGGCGACATGCAGGTCGATGCTGGAGGTGATGGGGTTGATCTTGGTGGCAAGGGCGGCGGCATCCCGGTAGTTGTTGTAGCCCCAGATGATTCCCAGCTGTTTCTTGGCCTCGTTGGAGATGGAGACGATGCGGGCCTCGATGTGGACCTGGGGGATGGGCTGATCAAGATCGATCAGCATCTCGCGCAGACGGGGGATATTGCCGGCTCGATCCTGAATAACCAGGCAGTTGCCGCGGTTGGTCACGGTAATCGAGCCATTCTGGCCCAAAAGGGGTTTCAGCTGTTCGAGATAGGCTGCGGCATTGCCGAATTTTGTGCAGAGCCGTTCGCTGGTAAGGTCGCGTTGTTGTCCTTGGAAATCCGCCTTTTTTTCCACGAATATGACGTTGTTTTTTTGATAGTAGCGCAGCTGCTTGGCATCCATGATTACCTGAAATGCCTCATACAGATTCAGCTTTTCTACGTCGAGGTTGATGGTGTCGGTGATGTTGTCCGCCACCAGGATATTGACCCCTGCCTGGCGGCCCATGCCGCGCAAGAGCAGGGAAACCGAGAGATTTTCCGTCCGCAGGGAGGCGGGGAAATTTTTCAGGACCCCCAGCAGGGGAGCATCGTTTTCCGGTTCCACCTGGGTGTCGGCCAGGCCGGGTACGGGGAAGAGCCCCTGCGTCAGGACAAGCACCGCCGAGAAGAGTATTGCCCGCAGGGAAGAGATTCGCATCAGTGTTTTTTATCCTTTATGGGCAGGGGCCTGGGCGAGGATTCAAGCCACAGTTCATGGGAGACGCCATTTTGCTCAACAACAACCAGATCCTTGAGTATCTGCCGGACAACCGCGTCGCCTATCGTCTCTCCCTTGGTGACCAAGCGGTCATTGATAACAGCCTGAGGGGTATTTTTGTCCCAGATTATACCAGAGAGCGCCAATCCGCCAATGGAATTGCTTTTTTCCCGTGGTTCCCGGCTTTTGAAAAAGCTGATCTGTTCACGGCTCCAGTTAAAGGGATCTCTTCCCAGGGGGGGGCTGGCGGTTTTTTGGCCTAAAACCGCCTCTATTTTTTCGGGCCGGACCGTGAGGATCCGGGGTTCTCCAGCCTGAAGCGGCAGGGCATGGCCAAGGAGCAGGATTGCCGCCAGCAGCATGGCCTCGCCCGTCAGGGGAGGCAGTGCTGCTGGCGCTCTGAGCGGCGGGAGGCGTCGGCTCCTCATCATGGTTTGTCCAAGGTTGTTTTGCCGACAACCATGCTGAATTTAACCTTGGCCTGCTGGTCGTAGCCCGCGCCGGTCAGACGTTCCACGGCAAGATCCTCGATGATGCCTATCTCGGACCGGCCTTCGATGTATTGCAGATAGCGGTAGAGCTCCGGAAAGGGAAGCTCTCCGGCCAGACTCACGGTGTTCAGGGTGAAGCCGTTTTGGGAGCGGTCTTCCAGCTGGCTCATCTGCCGCAGATGGTTTTCCATGTTGACCGGTGCGTTGGTCTGCAGGGTGAAAAGGGTCTTGGCGAACTGTTCGCGGTCGGTCAGCGATTGCCATTGTTCCTCGATAAACCGGATCTGCAAGGCCAGTGCCTCATTCTGCTCCCGCAGTTGTATTTGTTCCGCCTCAAGCCGGGTAACCTGCGCGGCAAGCGCACTGCCCAATTGGGCCGGAGCGGTGCTCTCGATCTCATTTTTCTGGGCGAGTTTCTGGTGCAGCATTTTTTTCTGCGGAGCCAGGAGCATGGTTGAACCGCCATAGAGAACCGCGGCGCAGGCCAGAATTCCAAGGCAGAGCTTCCTCAGTTCGGCAAATGCCTCCGGATCGCTCTTTAACCGGAAAAACCATTCTTTCAGTTTGTCCCCGGCGATGATGAGTTGGTGGGTGTTCACGATGGATCACCCTCTCGTTTCAGTTGAAAGGCGATGCTGAAGGTGAAGTCTGCTTTTTTGGCGTCGGGGCTCCGGTCAAGTTCGTGGAGCATCACGTTGGTAAAGAGAGGATTATCGCCCAGCGCTTTTACAAAGGCGGGCAGCTCCCGGTATTGGATGGCGGTACCGGTAATCCGGCCCCCATCCTTTGCAAAGACGACTTTGTCGCAACGGATCGAGTCGGGCATTGCCGTGGCAATAGTGGCCAGCATCCTGGAAAAATATTTTTTCCGCTCCTGGATGGTGGTGAGTTTTGCCGCCTGAGCGTTCAACCGTTCCTTTTCCTCGGTTTGCTGTTTGATGCTGCCGGTAAGCTGGGCAAGCTTCGCCTGGGTTGCGGTTATGACTTCGGCCCTCTGCTGGGCCGCGGCAATATCGAGGCTCAACGACCGGATTCTGCTTTTGAGAATCCGGTCGCTGGCGGTCAGAAAAAG
>JAZDIS010000402.1:0-6518 GCA_043804705.1 Pseudomonadota bacterium
CAATAAAAAACCGCCCAGCAGCACCGCATCTGCTTTGTCATCGGCTTGCTCGTGTGCACCAGCACACTTCGCAGGCCTCTTTCGCGCATCTGCGGCACTGCTGAGCGGTTTTTATTCCCCAAGTTGCCGAAATTTTAAGACCTTTCGATTTTGAGCATCCAGGATGGTTGAAAACACAAACCAGCCGCATCCCCCGTTTCGCCTGGGGTTGATCGCCATGCCTTGGGCGTTGTTTAACCGGCCCTCGGTGCAGCTGGGGGCGCTCAAGGGCTATCTGGCCCAGGCCGAGCCGGAGGTGCAGGTGCGTTGTCTGCATCCCTATCTGGGGTTGGCCAAGGCCCTCGGCCTTGATCTCTATCGGGAAATCTCTCAGGACGTCTGGCTGTGCGAGGGGCTGTATGCCGGGTTGCTTTTTCCGGAACAGCGCGGGGTCTTGCAAGGGTTTCTTGCTAAAAGGCTCAAGCAGTGCAAGGCTGCGGGAACCCAGGATATAGACAGCCTCTGGCACAAGGTGGATGTCCATCTGCACCAGTGGCTTGCCCGGCAAGACTGGGGGCAGTTCAATCTGGTGGGTTTTTCCGTCTGCTTCAATCAATTGTTGCCCTCCCTGCTGGCTGCCAAGCGGCTCAAGATGTTGCAGCCGCAACTGCCCATCGTCTTTGGCGGCTCATCCTGCGTGGCGGAAATGGGCAGCTCATTGCTCAAGGTCTTTCCCTGGCTTGATTATGTGGTGCATGGCGAGGGGGAAATGCCGCTGGTGAATCTCTGTCAGGTTCTGGCCGGAGGGCAAAACGTCTTGGCGCCTCAGGTCTTGGCTCGAAACCAGCAGACACACAAAGAGGCATTCTCCGGCTGCCAGTTCAAGAATCTTTCCGAGTTGCCGACCCCGGATTACGATGATTATTTTCTTGACCTGCGCCGGGAGTTTTCCGGGGAACCCTTCGTGCCGGAGTTGCCGGTGGAATTTTCCCGGGGGTGCTGGTGGGGGAAATGCACCTTCTGCAATCTCAATCTTCAGTGGCATGGCTACCGGGGCAAAAGTGCGGCGCAGATGGAGCGGGAGGTGCTGAGCCTGTCCGAACGGCACGGCTGTCTTGATTTCAGCTTTACCGACAATGTGTTGCCCGGCCGGGAAGCCGCACCCTTTTTTGCCAAGATGGCTTCCGGCGCAAAGGATTTACGCTTTTTTGCCGAACTTCGGGTCAACCAGCGGGGCGAAACCCTCCAAGGCTACCGGCAGGGCGGGCTGGTGGCGGTGCAGGCCGGGATCGAATCCCTCAGTCAGGGGCTTCTTGAAAAAATGCGCAAGGGAGCCACGGTCATGGAGAACCTGGCCCTGATGAAGGAAAGCCTTGCCCTGGGCATCCGGCTGGACGGGAACCTGATCACCGGTTTTCCTGGGTCCACCGAGGCGGAGGTGGCGGAAACCCTGGCCAACCTGGATTTTGTCCTGCCCTTTACCCCTCTGGCCGCTGCCACCTTTTTTCTCGGTCATGGCTGTGAAGTGGCTTGCAAACCCAGCGATTACGGCATCCGCGCCATTGTCCAGCATCCTCACAACCGCAAGCTCTTCCCGCCGCACATCTTGCCGGGGCTGACCCTGCTGATCAACGACTATCGCGGGGATCGGGGGCACCAGCGCAGGCTCTGGCTGCCGGTGGTTAAAAAAATCCGAGACTGGCAACGGTTTCATGAGGCAAGGCGAAGTCCTGCTCATCTGGCCCCACCGCTTTCCTACCGGGATGCGGGCAATCTGCTGCTTATTCGGCAGGAACTGCCCGGGCAGGCGACCCTGCATCACCGGTTGCGCGGCACCTCACGGGCCATCTATCTTGCCTGTGACACAGTGGTCGAATTCGCGGAACTTGCCCGTCTGTTTCCCAAGCTCGGCAGGGCGCAACTGGCAACTTTTCTTGAGGAGCTTACGGCAAAACGGTTGCTCTTTGCCCAGGGAACAAGGTACCTTGCCCTGGCGGTACACACAGGAAAGGGGTTACGATGAACAGGCAACCAACCGGGCAACTCCCCGTGAAAAAACTGGTGCTCGGCGGCTGCCGGAGCGGCAAGAGCCGCTACGCCGAGCAATGGGTTACCCAAAATTTTTCGGACAAGGTTTTTGTCGCCACCCTGGAAGCACGGAACGACGCGGAGATGGACCAGCGCATCGCCCTGCATTTGCAGAGCCGGGGCCTTGGCTGGCTGACCGTGGAAGAGCCGCTGGATCTGGTCGGGGTGCTTGAAAAAAATGAGACCGGCTCGGAGGTCTTTTTGGTGGATTGTTTGACCATGTGGCTTACCAATATGATGATGCAGGGTTTCAACGACGAGAAAATCCAGGGGGAGGTTGCCCGGTTGTCTCAGGCCGTGGCCGGTCTTGCTGCCTCGGTGGTGCTGGTTGCCAACGAGGTCGGCCTCGGTATCGTGCCGGAAGCACCCCTGGGCCGTCGCTTCCGCGATCTGGCTGGCTGGACCAATCAGCAGATGGCTCTGGTCTGCGAGCAGGTGGTTTTCGTGGCTGCCGGCCTGCCTCTGCGACTCAAGGGTTGATATGGAAACGAGCTTGATCAGCGCCCAGGGGGCGCACGGCGGGGATATTCTCTCCATGGCCAAGCGGTTGGGCTGTGGCGTTGACGATCTCATTGACCTCAGTAGCAATCTCTCCCCGTTGGGCATGGTGCCGGGCCTGCGGGAAGCACTGGTCGAAAGGCTCCCGGAGATCGGCTTCCTGCCGGAAAGCGGCAGTGACACCCTGGTCAGGCTCTTTGCCGGGAAATACGGTTGCTCCCCGCAGCAGGTGCTGGCGGGCAACGGCACCACCGAATTTATCTACGCCGTGCCGGGTAGCGTTCAGAGTAGGCGTGCCTTGATCGTTGCCCCGACCTATGGTGATTACCAGACGGCCAGCGAGTGGGCGGGGCTCGCCGTTGATTTTTTCTTTCTCAAGGCAGACGAGGATTTCGCCCTTGATTTCAACCGGTTGTCTGCCCGTATGACCGGGGGCGAGCTGGTGTTTCTTTGTAACCCCAACAACCCCACCGGCAGGGTGGTGGCAAGCCGTGAACTGTTCGATTTCATCCTTGCGCATCCGGCCTCGGAATTTCTCATCGACGAATCGTACCTGCCCTTTGTGGGCGAGCCTTCCCTGGCCGGGTTTCCTCTGCCTGCCAATCTGTTTCTGCTTTGCTCCTCCTCAAAAATTTACGGCATCCCCGGCCTGCGTCTGGGTTTTCTCGTGGCCAACGAGGAAAAGATGGCTCGGTTTGCGGTGCGGCGTAAGCCCTGGGGGGTGAACCGCATGGCCCAGGTGGCAGGGGAGTATCTTCTGGAGCATGGTGACTCCTATGTCCAGGCGGTGCGCGATTATCTTGCCAGGGTCCGGCCAGACTTTGTCGCCCGGCTGGCTGCTCTGCCGGGGGTGCAGGTGGTGCCTGGGGCGGCGAATTTCATTCTCTGCCGGTTAGCCGGGGCAATGACCGCCTCCCAGTTGCGGGAGGCCATGCTCCGTGAGCGCATCATGATCCGGGACTGCGGCAATTTTACCGGCCTGGATCCTCACTATTTCCGCGTTTCGTTGCAAGAGGCGGGGCGCAACGAACTGTGCCTGGCCGCGCTCGCCGGGATTCTCGGGGAAAAGCCATGAGAATCGCGATCATCTCCGACACCCACGACCACATCGTCAATCTGCGGTCTGCGGTGAAATACTGCAACGCCTACAGCGTGAGCATGATCATCCACTGCGGCGACCTGATCTCCCCGTTCATGCTCGACGAACTCGCCCGCTTCAGCGGGGCGGTGCATCTGATCTACGGCAACAACATCGGCGACCAGCATGTCATCTCCCAGTCATGCGGGCTCCGTTTTCCCACCATCAGCCACCACGGGATCCTGGGTGCGGTGGAGGCCGGGGGGCTGAAAATCGCCTTTACCCATTATCCGCAGCTGGCCAGGGGCATCGCCTGCCAGGGCATGTTCGACGTGGTGTGCTGCGGCCATAATCACCGCTATCAGGTGGAAAAGGTCGGCGACTGCCTGCTGGTAAACCCCGGCGAGCTGCTGGGCAAGGACGGGCAGCCCGGATTCTGTATCCTGCAGTGCGAAACAAAAGAGGTGGAAAGGGTAGAGGTTGGCTCTGCCATTGGCAAGGATTGAAACGAAAAGAGAGAAGTTCCCGTTTCGTGGCTGATAATCATGAAAAAAAAAACAACATGTTGGTGAGGGTAATGACAATGACCGATGATGATAAGAGTTTTGCCGAAATGTTTCAGGAAACCAAGGCCGGCACCAAGGAGCGGCTGCGGCCGGGCCAGAAGATCGAGGCCACCGTGGTGCGTATTGCCAAGGAATGGATATTTCTTGATCTGGGCGCCAAGAGCGAAGGGTCGGTGGCCAAAAACGAATTCACCGATGGTGAGGGCAACCTGACCGTGCAGGAAGGCGACCGGGTACAGGTCTATTTTCTTTCCGAGAAGAAGAACGAACGGTTGTTCACCGCCAAGGTGAGCGGCGGCGCGGTGGCCGGCCATCTTGACGAGGCCTGCCGGAACGGCATCCCGGTCGAGGGCACGGTAACGGGCGAGACCAAGGGCGGCTTTGAGGTGAAGTTTTCCGGCAGCGTCCGGGCGTTCTGCCCCTTTTCCCAGATGGAGATGCGCCGGATCGAAAATGCCGAAGAGTACATCGGCAAGAAATTCGCCTTCCGGGTCACTAAATTTAGCGAACACGGCAAGAACATCGTGGTTTCCCGCCGGGCCCTGCTTGAGGAGGAACGAGCCCAGCAGAAGGAGACCCTGCAGGAATCCCTGGCCGTCGGCCAGACGGTCACCGGCGTTATTACCTCCATCCGCGAATTCGGCGCCTTTGTCGATATCGGCGGCATCGAAGGCTTGATTCCGGTTTCCGAGATCGCCTGGGGGCGGATTGAGGATATTCACGAGCGTCTGGCCGTGGGCCAGGAAGTGACTGTCACCGTGCTCAAGCTCGACTGGGACCAGGACCGCTACTCCTTCAGCCTCAAGGATTCCCTGCCCAACCCCTGGGAGGAAATCGGCGGGATGTTCCCCGAGGGCACTGTTGTTACCGGCAAGGTTGTCCGCCTCACGGAATTCGGCGCCTTTGTTTCACTTGCTCCCGGCATCGACGGCCTGGTGCATATCTCCAAACTGGGCGCGGGGCGGCGCATCAGCCATCCGCGCGAGGTTGTGCAGGTGGGCGATGCCATTGAGGTGAAGATCGACAGCGTGGATTCGGAGAAAAAACGGTTGTCCCTGTCGCTGCCCCTGCCTGCAAAGGCTGAGGGGACTGAGGCCGGTAAGGCGGGCGGTAAAAAGGACAAGGGCGCGGGCGAGGGTGAAGGCCGGGATGATTTCCGTCAGTATATCGCGGAAAAGAAGAAGGATTCCGCACCCATGGCCACCTTTGCCGATCTCTTCAACAAGGGAAAGGGGAAATAAGGCTGGGTCGCATGTTGCTCCCCCGGACCGGGAAACTTTGCTCGGTGTAAGCGTCTCATATTCGCTACGGCCAGATTCGGGAAGGTTCCAGAGCACAAACTATTTGCCTTTTGTGACCGTAACATACTTTTGCAGCTCATCGCCTTTCAGATCGGCAAGGAGGTTTCATATACCGAACTGGCAAGCTCGCTTGGCATGAGCAAGAACACGGCCGAGCGCTATCTTGACCTGTTGGAAAAGGCTTTTGTCCTCCAGAAGCTCTCGGGTTTCAGCCGCAACCTGCGCAGCGAGATCACCAAGAATTGCCGCTACTATTTCCTCGACAACGGCATCCGAAACGCCCTGATCAACAACTTCAACCCCCTGCAACTGCGTAACGATGTGGGTGAGCTCTGGGAAAACTATCTGGTGCTGGAACGGCTGAAAGGGCAGGAGTATCTGGGGCAGAGCGCCAACAACTATTTCTGGCGCACCTACCGGCAACAGGAGCTGGATTTTGTGGAGGAGCGCGAGGGGCGTCTGTTCGGCTATGAGATGAAATGGGGCAAATCAAAGGTCAAGCCGCCCACCGAATGGCTGGCCGCCTACCCGGATGCCGCCTTTAGCTTGGTGAACCAGGGAAATTACTTGGAGTTTGTTGGGGCGTGGTCTGAAGTCGATGAAAATTGACCTTGGAATTCATGCCGGGCCATGCGAAGAAAAATGCTCAGTGCTCCGACCCGTTCTCAGAGTCGTCTTGCAGGATCATTTCGTAGTCCTGCCCTCCATAGAACACGCCGATGATGGAAACCTGCTCGGCGTCCACATCGAAGGCGATCACGACACGCTTCTTGTAGTTAGTGATCCGCAGGCCGGAGCGCACGTCATCGCGCTTGGTGCCTCGATGCGGGAAGGTTTGCAGGCTCTCACAATAGCTGACGATGCCCTCGGTGTAGTGAGCTGCAATGCCGGGCGAAGCCGCAGCGGCGATGTAACGATAGATGGCGACAAGCTGTTCATCGGCCTCGGGTGAGAAAACTACGCGGTAATTCATCGTGCCTTGGCATGTTCCGCAGCAAGGCGGGCACG
>JAZDIS010000403.1:0-3637 GCA_043804705.1 Pseudomonadota bacterium
CGATCAGTTCGAGCTTGCCGGCAAATTCCGTATCCATGCAGCTCGAAATGATGCGAAGCTTGGGGTTAAGCTGCCGGCAGGTCACCACCACGCAGAGATTGTCCTTGTCATCGCCCAGGGTGGAAATCACGCCCCTGGCCGTGGCCACCATCGCTTCCTCCAGATCCCCGGCATGGGTCGCATCCCCCACCACCGCCGGGAAATCGCCGTATTGCTCCTGCAGTTTCCGGACCCGCTGCTCATCCGGATCAATGACCACGAAGGACGTATGGGTCCGGTGCAGCTCCTCCATGATGGAACAACCGATGCGCCCCACCCCGCAGACAATGATATGACCGGAAAGTTTACGGATCTGCTGCGCCATCTTTTTTCTCCAGAACACATTGGTGAGTTCGCCTTCGACCAGGAAGGCGGTGAGGGTCGAAACAAAGTAGGCGGCAAGCCCCAGGCCGCTTAAGAGGATAAAAACGGTGAACAGCCTGGCCCCGGCCACGTTGGCCAGGTCAAGGATTTCCCCGAACCCCACGGTGGTAAGGGTGATGACCGTCATGTAAAAACAATCGCCCAGCGCCCAGAATGGACCCCCATGCGCCAGATATCCCAGCAGGTAATAGCCAGAGGTACCGATGCCCGTCACCACCAACAGAAAAAAACCGGCAAGGACACTTTTGTTCTTCAGAGTATGCTGCATCGAAATGAATCTCCCCAGCCCAGACACCGGCTACGCACCGTTATGGCCGTCCTTGCCGAACTCGCCCCAAGCCTGGGCATACAGACCATTGAGCCGGTGTTCCATCGCCAGGCGACATTGCTCGATCTCTTCCGGCCCGGCTTTTTCCGGCACGGTCATGGGTTCGCCATACCAAAGGTCGAGGCGGGCAAAAGGCTTGGGCAGCATGGTGCGGTCCCAGCTGCCAAAGGCCCAGTAACGGTCTGCCGCAACCGCCAAGGGCAAAATGGGCGCCCCGCTTTTCCCGGCAAGCAGGATCGCTCCGGCCTGCATTGTCCGGGCCGGCCCCTGGGAGCCATCGGCAACGATGGCCGCATTATAGCCCTTGCGCAGCAAGCCGATCAACCCCTTGAGCGCGGCAAGCCCGCCCCGGTTCCGGGAACCGCGCACGGCGGCCACTCCTTGGCGGGCAAGAATCCGGGCAATAAATTCACCGTCCTCACTGGCGCTGACCATGGCGCCCCAACCATGGCCCCGGCCCCGGATTAATTCAACCACGGCAAACACGCTGTAATGCCAGAAGACCGCGACACAAGGTTTCCCCTGCGCCTCGCACCGGGCTCGGTTTTCACGCCCATGCTCCCGGACCCGGCAGGTAGAAAAAAGCACCCGGCTCAACCCGGCGTAGAGCCCCGGCGCCACGGCCAACAATACCTTATATAAAAAACCGTTTTTCACAGCCATGCAAGTTCCATTTCCTTCAATTTCTTGAGCTGATCGCGCAGAGCAGCCGCATCCTCAAAGGCAAGCTCCCTGGCGGCGGCAAGCATCTCCTTTTCCAGCGCCTTCATCTCCCGGCGCAGTTCAGCAAGGGTTGCATACTGCGGCCCAGCCTCGCCGGTTTCCAGCACGACGCTGACATAATCCTTTTCATACACCGTATCCATGAGATCCTTGATCCGCGACTGCACGCTCTCCGGGGTAATACCATGGGCTTCGTTGTAAGCCGCCTGAATGGCCCGCCGCCGCCCGGTCTCGTCAATGGTCTGGCGCATGGAATCGGTGAGCCGATCCCCATAGAGAATCACCAACCCCTTGACGTTACGGGCCGCCCGGCCGCAGGTTTGGATCAGCGAACGGGCGCTGCGCAGAAACCCCTCCTTGTCGGCGTCCAGAACCGCCACCAGCGAGACCTCGGGAATATCCAGCCCCTCGCGGAGAAGGTTGATGCCCACCAGCACCTGATACTCCCCCATGCGCAGATCACGGATCAATTCCATGCGCTGCATGGTTTTGATATCGGAATGGAGATAGCGCACCCGCACCCCGAGCTTTGCGTAATACTCGGTAAGATCCTCGGCCATCCGCTTGGTCAGGGTGGTAATCAGCACCCTCTCCCCGCGCTCCTCCCGGAGCCGCACCTCTTCGAGCAGATCATCCACCTGATTGGTTGCCGGCCGGACCAGGATCTGCGGGTCCAGAAGCCCGGTGGGCCGGATCACCTGCTCCACCACCCTGCCGGCCGCCATCTCCAGCTCAAAATCACCGGGGGTCGCGGAAACATAGACAGCCTGGGGTATCCGGGCCGCGAATTCATCAAACATCAGGGGCCGGTTATCCAGGGCCGACGGCAACCGGAAGCCGAACTCGGTCAGGGTTTCCTTGCGGGAGCGGTCCCCCCGGTACATGCCGCGCACCTGGGGGATGGTCACGTGTGATTCGTCGGCAAAGAGGATGAAATCAGGGGGGAAATAGTCCAGCAGGGTGGGCGGCGGCTCCCCCGGCGCCAAGCCGGTGAAATGGCGGCTGTAATTTTCGATGCCATGACAATAGCCCAGCTCCTGGAGCATCTCCAGGTCAAACATGGTGCGCTGCTCAAGGCGCTGGGCCTCGACCAGCCGGTTGTTCTCATAAAAAAAGGCGAGCCGTTCCCGCAGCTCCTCCTTAATGTTGGCCGTGGCCCGCTGCAGCCGATCCTGCGAGGTGACAAAATGGCTGCCCGGAAAAACGGTCAGCTCGGTAAACCGCTCCAGCACCTTGCCGCGCAGGGGATCGATGATGCTCACCGCCTCGATGGTGTCGCCGAAAAACTCCACCCGGACGGCGCGATCCTCCTCGTAGGCCGGAAAGATCTCCAGCACATCGCCCCGCACCCGGAAGGTGCCGCGGTGGAAGTCGAGATCATTGCGCTCGTAGAGCATGTGGACCAGCCGCCGCCGCATCTCCTCCAGGGGATATTCCTCCCCTTCTTTAAGGAAAAGATGCATGCTCTTGTACTCCTCCGGGGAGCCCAGGCCGTAGATGCAGGAAACCGAGGCGACGATGATCACGTCCCGCCGGGTCAAGAGCGCCCGGGTGGCGGAGTGGCGCATCTTGTCGATGGCCTCGTTGATGGCGGAGTCCTTTTCGATATAGGTGTCCGACGAGGGGATGTACGCCTCGGGCTGGTAGTAGTCGTAGTAGCTGACGAAATACTCCACCGCGTTGGCGGGAAACAGCTCCTTGAACTCGGAATAGAGCTGGGCGGCCAGGGTCTTGTTGGGGGCCATGACCAGGGCCGGACGGCCTGTTTGGGCGATGACCTGCGCCATGGTAAAGGTCTTGCCCGAGCCGGTGACCCCGAGGAGAACCTGATGCGGCAAGCCTTCCGCCAAGCCGCGACACAAAAGGTCGATGGCCTCCGGCTGGTCTCCGGCGGGAGTAAAAGTGGTTTCAAGCTGAAAGGACATAAGAAATCTCCGGGGTCAGAAACAATGGGCGGGCAATCGGCATCATATTCAAGATGAGGCGTAATTTCAATCCTGACGAATCAGAACCTGCCCAACAAACTTTAAGTGATCCTGCTATGAAATTGTGGACACTCGGTTAAGTCATTATTAGAGACAATGACAGGAGGGAGCCATGAGTGTTCAACGCAGGAAATACGATCCAGATTTTAAACATAATGCAGTTCGTTTGTCAGAGGAG
>JAZDIS010000404.1:0-4355 GCA_043804705.1 Pseudomonadota bacterium
CCGCCGCATTCCGGGCAGGCGCCCTTGGGGTTGTTGAAGGAAAAAAGCTGGGTGCTCAGTTCCGGCAAACTCTTGCCGCAACGGACGCAGGCGGCATGTTCGCTGTACAGCGTCTCCTGCCCGGTTTCCGGCAATTGCACCAGCAAAAAGCCCTGGCCCAACTGCACGGTGGTGGCCACGGAATCGGAGAGCCGCCTGGCCACCGAGGGCTTGATCACCAGCCGGTCCACCACCGCCTGGATGGTGTGGCGCTTGTTCTTTTCCAGGACGATCTCCTCGGCCAGATCGCGGACCTCCCCGTCGATCCGCGCCCGGACATAGCCCTCCCGCCGGAGTTTTTGCAGCACCGCCTGGTGCTCGCCCTTTTTTCCGTCCAACAGCGGGGCCAGCAGCACGATCTTGGTCCCCTCCGCAAGGGCGAGCAGGCTTGCCACCATGTCCTGCACGGACTGGGGCCGAATCTCCTCGCCGCACTCCGGACAATGGGGTTTGCCCACCCGGGCAAAAAGCAAGCGCAGATGATCGTAGATCTCGGTGATGGTCCCCACCGTGGAACGGGGGTTCCGGCTGGTGGTTCGCTGCTCGATGGACACCGCCGGAGAGAGCCCCTCCAGCGAATCCACCTCGGGTTTTTCCATCTGCCCCAAAAACTGCCGGGCGTAGGTGGAGAGCGATTCCACATAGCGGCGCTGCCCCTCGGCATAGAGGGTGTCAAAGGCCAGCGAGGACTTGCCCGAGCCGCTCAAGCCGGTGAAAACCACCAGCCGGTTGCGGGGCAGATCCACATTGATGTTTTTCAGATTGTGCATCCGTGCACCACGGATGCTGATGTATTTCGGTTCCATGGAACACCAATTGGCAGTTCACCACGAATCGCGCTGCTTTTTGAGCGCCGTAATGATTTACTGTAAGCATCAATCGCGAGCGCACAACAACGGTCTATCCTTTTCTCACCATTCTGGCCGCAAAAAATCCATCCAATCCCTGCTCGGGGGTAGTTTTTAAAAAACCCTTCCCATCGCAGAACCCCCCGGCCGTTTCGGGCAGATACTCCTGCGCCGGGGTGAGGGAAAATTCAGGATGCGCCTCGAGAAAGGCGGCAATCACCTCGTCATTTTCCCTTGGCTCAATGCTGCAGGTCGCATAGACGAGCACGCCCCCTTTTGCGACCAGCCCTGCGGCAGCGGCCAACAAATCCCGCTGCCTGTCCTGATACCCTTGCAAGGCCATAAACGATCGCTGCCAGCGGATATCCGGCTGCCGCCGGATAACACCCAGACCGGAACAGGGCGCATCAACGAGAACACCGGCAAAGCCACCCTGGTGCTGTCCGGCAAACTCCTGAAGTGTTCCCGCATGGATTTCTATCTCCGGCCCGCCAAGGCGGCGCTGGTTCTCTTTAAGCAGGGCCTGGCGTTTCAGGTTTGGCTCCACTGCTATCACCCTCGCACCTTCCGGCAGCAGCTGCGCCAGATGCAGAGTCTTGCCGCCAAGCCCGGCGCAGCCGTCAAGATATTTGGCGCCGGCAAACGGAGCCAGTAATTGGCTGACCATCTGTGCCGCCTCATCCTGCACCACAAAAAAGCCTTCCCCATAACCGGGCAGGGCGGAGACCGGGCCCTGAAAATTATTGATCCGCACCGCCTCCCGGGCAAAAAAGCCGCGCTCGCAGTCAAGCCCATTTTCCCGCAGAATGGCCAGATATTCGTCGGTGGAGATGCGGGGGCTGTTCACCCGCACTACCAAGGGCGGCAGGGTATTGTTTATCCAGCAGATTCGCCTGGTCCGTTCCGGGCCGAACAGCGCCTCCCAACGCGCCGCCAGCCAGGCCGGATGGCTCAACACCGCCGCCGCCTCATCGGCTGGGGGCAGAGACGCTCTCTGGCGGACCATGGCGCGGAGTACCCCGTTGACAAAGCCGGTGAGCCATTTCGGTTGACGGGCGAGCTTCAAGGCTTGGACCGTTTCATTGATCGCCGCCGATTCCGGAACCCGGTCCAGAAAAACAAGCTGATACAGGCCAATCCGCAACGCCGTTACGGTGAGGGGCTTCATGGTCTTCAGGGGATGGCTGGAAAATTTCTGAATAATTGCATCCAGATAGCCTTGCCAGCGGACAACCCCAAAGACCAGGGCCATGACAAATTGCTTATCGCGCGGATCGTCCAGAGCAACTCCGGCCAGCATGTTTTCCAGCACCTGGTCCAGCGGCTCCTGGGATTTCTCCCAGGCAAGGAGCGTGTCCATGGCTATGGCGCGGGAATTTATCATGAAATCGATCTCTCAAAAACAACACGACGCAACGACGCAGAGATGCGAAATTTTCTTCTTTTGTCTCCAGACTGATTGCCGGACAAGAAATGCCGTTCTTGTGTGGCGGGTGTGTTTCCCTGCTTCATTTTTTCCCCTGCGCTTTTGCGGCGTTGCCTTACGTTTTCAGGTTGTTGCAAATCCCGATCACCGAGGCAAAACGGCCTGTAACCCCCTCACGGCGGTAGGAAAAATAATCCCCATCGCAAACCGTGCAGCGCCCGGCGATCTCAATCTGTTCGATACGCACCCCGCTATCGCGGAGCTGATCCCGGCTGATGGCCCAGAAATCGAAATAATTGGGCTGCGTCTGATAGCCATGCAAGGCCGGAGGCAGTTCGTGTTGATAGTTGACAAACTCCCCGCAGCATGGACCCAGGGACGGACTGATAGCGGCGAACAGGCTGGCCGGCCTTGTGCCGTAAGCGGCGGTCATGGTGGCCACGGTTTGGCCGATGATATTCAACACACTGCCCCGCCAGCCGGAATGGATATTTGCCACCGCCCCGTGTTCAGGGTCATAGAGCATCACCGCCTGGCAGTCGGCCTGCTGGATCATCAAGCCGACCCCGGGGATATTCGTCATGAGGGCGTCATGGCCGGCATGCTCCACATCCGCATCCGGCAGCCAGTCCACATTCAGAATGCTGTTCCCGTGCACCTGCTTAGCCGAAACCAGGCGCGCCAGTCCCAGCGCTTCCTTGATCGAGGCTCTATTTTGCAAAATCCGCGCCTCGTCATCGCCAACATGCAGGCCAACATTGCGCGAATGATAGGGGGGGCCGCTCGTGCCGCCATGGCGCGAAAACGTTGCACTGGAAACTGCCGGGAGATGAAAGAAAAAAATCACGGTGAGAGAATATCCCGGAAATCATGTCCGGTGATTTCTGTTTTGGTGTCTATGCCCATGCGGCGCTCGGAGTACCGTTGTCTTCTCAACAAGATGATATTATTATGTTTTATATTATTTATTTTTTCTTTAGCCCTCTGAGAGAGGTACTTGGGCAACTTGGCGCTCTCGCCATGATTTGCGATATATTCAGCATGGTGCTGGTCTATCATGGAGAATCCAACGTTCACCTTCTGAATAATCCCTGAAAACCATTATCTCCTGATGCACGTCATTTGCTGCGAGCATCTCAAACATGCGACCCAGACCAAATGATAGGTCGTCAGAGACTATTATAGCCGATTTATTATTAGCCCGGTCGGAGTATTTCTCGCGAAGTTTTATTATTCCACGGATAAATTTTTCATCAACATGCAAAAAATCTGTATTTCGCAGATCCCACAATGCATCAATATTGGGAGGATAATCGCTTGATCGTGTTATCTGTTGAAATGCAGAATCTATTTCATCAAGCATTATTTTGCCAAGTACAGTTACTATAATGAGTTTGTTATCTTGATCATACTTTAAGACAATGGACATGATAAGCCCTTTCGTTACTTATCCTGTAATGATCCCGCTCCACGACGAACGACATTTCACCCTAAAGAACCAGGCACTTTTATTCAACATACAACATTTTTTGGCCCATGAAAAAATTTTCCAGCAATCAACCGCAAGCACCACCTAGTCTTGTTATTCTGCCGGCTTGGCAATGGGGAGCGAACTACTATACTGGCCAAAATTTAAGGATCGTAATGGTTTTTTTGACCAGCGCCGACGCAAAAAAGCCCACAACCTTTATGGGGCGTGGGCTTTCAGAACGATACCGGACAGTATCGGATTATGCGATGGTGCGAAGGCCTTATTCCAACTCACCCCTTCCCCTTAACCAAAAACAAGGCTTAGTTAACGTAAAGTCGTTTCCTTTAACTAGTGAAGAGCTTCAGGTAACGATCAAACACATACACCCGCCCCCGTTGCTGGCCGGTAATCTCAACCAGAATGCCAAGACGAATCAAATCCTTGATCAGCGCATTGGCCGTGGGCGGGCTTACCGACAGCCCAGCCTCCAGGTCCGCCGCCCTCACCATGGGGTTGCGATACAGCACCTTGAGCGACTCACGCGCCGTTGGGCTCCGCTTGCCCAAGCCAA
>JAZDIS010000405.1:0-2407 GCA_043804705.1 Pseudomonadota bacterium
GCCATGATCTCGCTGGCCGCCGAGGAGAGGACATTCATCCCCTCGATCAACTCCCTGGTTATCTCCCGGAGGCCCTCCACCATGTTCTTCAGGGCGTTTCCCATGACGTCCTCCCCGGACCGCGGGACCACGCTGACGGAAAGATCGCCGGCCGCCAGCCGGGTCGCGAGTTCGGCCGTGCTCCTGAACTGCTGCACCATCGAGGCCAGGGCGTTCCCCATGGCGTCTTGCTCGGACTGCGGAACCACGTTGACGGCAAGATCGCCGCCCGCCAGCCGGCTCGCGAGCTCGGCCGTACTCCTGAACTGCTGCAGCATCAAGGCCAGGGCTTTTCCCATGACGTCCTGCTCCGACCTGGGGACCATGACGACGGAGAGATCGCCGACCGCTATCCGGCTTGCGGCCTGGGCCGTTTCCTTGAACTGCTGCAACATCTTTTCCATCGAGCGCAGCAAGCGTCCCGTCTCGTCGTTGGAGGATGTCCCCACCTCGACGGCAACATCCCCCAACGCCAGCCTGTCCGCCACCTCGACCGCCCTGTTGAGGGGCTTTGTCACGCCGCGCGTTATCAACAGGGCCAGGAGCACCGCCAGCATGGCCGCCGCCGCAAGCAGCGAATAAGTAAAGCGAACGGCCTGTTCCTCGATCCTCCCGGAATCCCTGGAAAGCTCGGCAGCCTTGTTCAGGGCGAACTTTTCGATCTCACGCATCTTCCCCTCTATGTTCGCAACGATCCCCCTGGTCTGCTCCTTGTCCAATCCGGCCGCTTCGGCCTCCCTGTTTGCCCGCAGCAGGGCGATGGTCGCGGCGCGTTTTTCTTTCCAGACATCGAGCTCCTGCACGATTTCCACCACAAGCTGCTTGTCGCCGAGGAAACGCTCCCGCACCAGTTTGAGATTCCCGTAGGCGGCCTTTTCGCTCTTGTCCAGCAAAGCGATGGCTGCTTCCCGTTCCTGCCGCCCCTCAGCGAAGAGTATGGCCTGCATATTGCGCTGCATTTCCATGATATGGATATGGGCGGAATCCAGGGCGTGGAGGGCCGTGAAGGAATGTTGGTACAAGGCCTGCTGGAGTTGCTGGATCGTTCCGATCTTCAGGATGGCGACCACCCCGACCGCAACGAGAAAAAGAACAACCACGCCGAATCCGAGAAGCAGTCGCCGGCCGATTTTCATGTTCCGAAGCATGGATATCCCTCCTGGGCTCAGGTCGAGGCGCAACGCAAACACCAAAACCCATCATTGAAAACTACACCTTATACTGTTCCACCAACCCTTTCAGCTTCTGTCCCAGCTCGTGAAGATTCTGCACGGTGGCGTCCACCTGCTTGGCGCCGGCGACGTTCTGCTCGCTGGCCTGCTTGATATTCTCCATGGCCAGGGCCACCTGATCCATGCCGGTGAGCTGTTGCTGGCTTGACGCCGCGATCTGAAGCGCCGCCTGGGCCGATTCCTCGATGTTTTCTCCCATCTGCCGGATCGCCTCCCCCGCCTCCCGCGACTGTTTCACCCCCGACTCGACCGCCTTGCTCCCCTGTTCGGTGGCCAGCACCGCCGCGTTGGTCGCCTTCTGGATGTCGTTCAGAATCGTCCGCACTTGGGCGGTCGCTTCCTTGGACTGGTCCGCCAGGCTTTTCACCTCCTGGGCCACCACCGCGAACCCCTTTCCCTGTTCCCCCGCCTTGGCCGCCTCGATGGCGGCATTGACCGCCAGCAGGTTCGACTGCTCCGCCAGGTCGTTGACCGTGGTGATGATCTCGCCGATGGTCTGGCTCTGCTCGGAGAGCTTGACGATACTCTCGGCGATGGATGCCACCTGCTCCTGAATCCGGCCCATCCCGGCGACCGATTCCTCCACCGCCCTCCTGCCGCCCTGCGCCATCCGGACCGCATTCTGGGCGGCCTCGGAAACGCTTCGCGCCTTTGTGCTCGCCACCTGGGCGGTCTGTTTCACCTCCTCGACGGTGGAGGTGGTCTCACTCACCGCCGATGCGGTCTCGGTAGCGCCGGAAGCCACCTGGGCCGTGGAGGCCATGATCTCGCTGGCCGCGGAGGCAAGGACGTTGATCCCCTCGATCATCTCCCGCGTTATCTCCCGCAGGCCATCCACCATGATGCCCAGGGCATTTCCCATGACATCCTTTTCCGACTGGGGAATAATCCTTACGGAAAGATCGCCTCCGGCAATCCGCTTCGTCATGCCCGCCATTCCGCTGATATTTCCCACCATCCGGCGAAAGGTCTGCGCCAGCATCCCCACCTCATCCTCTCTGTTAACCGCCGGAATGGTGACGTCCAATTCTCCCATGGCAACCCGTTCGGCAATTTGGGTGATTTCGGTAAGGGGGATGGCTATGACCCTGGTCAGAATTGTTGTCATTCCCATGCTGAACAAAAAGGCGCTTATT
>JAZDIS010000406.1:0-4787 GCA_043804705.1 Pseudomonadota bacterium
GTGCTCGGCATCTGTTACGGTCTCCAGACCATGGCCGCCCAGTTGGGCGGCGAGGTTGAGGCGGCCAGCCATCGCGAATACGGCTATGCCCAGGTGCGGGCCCGCAACCACTCCAAACTGCTCACCGACATCGAGGACCACGCCAGTCCCGAGGGCTTTGGCCTGCTTGATGTCTGGATGAGCCATGGCGACCGGGTCAACCGGCTGCCCAAAGGCTTCGTTGCCATCTGCGAGACCGACAGCGCACCCATGGCCGGCATGGCCGATGAATCACGCAACTTCTACGGGCTCCAGTTTCACCCGGAGGTGACCCACACCCGCCAGGGCCAGAGGATCATCGAGCGCTTTGTCCACGAAATTTGCGGCTGTGGCCGCCTCTGGACACCGAGCAATATTATTGATCATACCATCAAGCAAATCCGCAGCCAGGTCGGCGAAGATGAGGTGCTGCTGGGGCTTTCCGGCGGGGTTGACTCCTCGGTGGTCGCCGCCCTGCTGCACCGGGCCATCGGCACCCAACTCACCTGTGTCTTTGTGGACAACGGCCTCCTGCGGTTGCATGAAGGAGATCAGGTCATGACCACCTTTGCCAAGCACATGGGGGTCAAGGTGTTGCGGGTAGACGTGGAGCAACGGTTTCTCTCCAGGCTCAAAGGCATGGAAGATCCGGAGCAGAAACGCAAGATCATCGGCAACACCTTTATCGAGGTTTTTGAGGAAGAGGCGGAAAAGCTGGCCAACGCCAAGTGGCTGGCCCAGGGCACCATCTACCCGGATGTCATCGAGTCGGCCGGTGCGAAAAGCGGCAAGGCCAAGGTGATCAAGAGCCACCATAACGTAGGCGGGCTGCCCGAGCACATGAAGCTCGGCCTGGTGGAGCCCCTGCGGGAGCTGTTCAAGGATGAGGTCCGGGTCATCGGGGTCGAACTTGGCTTGCCCTATGAGATGGTCTACCGGCATCCCTTCCCCGGCCCGGGTCTCGGGGTGCGCATCCTGGGCGAGGTGCGCAAGGACTACGCCGACACCCTGCGCTTGGCCGATGCGATCTTCATCGAAGAGCTGCGCAAAAACGAGCTCTACGACAAGGTTTCTCAAGCCTTCACCGTGTTCCTTCCGGTGAAATCGGTGGGCGTGGTCGGCGACAACCGGCAGTACGCCCATGTGGTGGCCCTGCGCGCCGTGGAGACCGTCGATTTCATGACCGCCCGCTGGGCGCATCTTCCCTATGATTTTCTCGACCATGTCTCCCGGCGGATCGTCAACGAGGTGCGCGGCATCTCCCGGGTGGTCTACGATGTAACCGGTAAGCCGCCGGGAACCATCGAGTGGGAGTAACTGCCCAGCAGCACCGCATCTGCTTTGTCATCGATCGCTTCGCATACCGGAGTATAGCGAATCGACCTCTTTCGCGCATCTGCGGCACTGCTGAACAGCTCCTCCCGTGGGTTTCGTTCAATTCCGACTCAAACAGGAGAGTTATGAATGGGAATAGCCCCAGTTGTCGCTTTACCGCGCCGGTTTTTCTGTGATACCATGCAAAAAACAAAATGATTTTTGCATGGGAACCGGATGAGTAACTGTTCGGCTGCGGTGCTGCCGGGCAGTTACGATTGGTGCCGATAAATTTTTACGGAAAAAGGGGCTGCCGTGAAGGGTGGAGAGAAAGATATGCGTGATCTGGAGCTGGCAAACCGGCTCCTGAACAGTTTTTCCCGGATTGCCGGGGTGATCAACACCCGGCACCTTGATTATCAGACGCGTCTGGGCCGGATACTCGAGGTTATTCTGGAGTATCTAGGGGTGGAGCAAGGCTCCCTCATGGTGCTTGAACGAAAGAAACATCTGGTGGTCCGGGCGGCAAGCCGGGCTGAGATCCTCGGCCACGAGCAGATCCTTGACGATGAGCGTTCCGTGGCCTGCTGGGTGGCCAAGCACCAGGAGCCTCTCTTTATCAAGGATATCTGCAAAGACAAGCGCTTTAGCGGACAATGCCGGGGCAGCAGCTACAAGAAAAATTCCCTGCTGTCCATGCCTATCCTCCATAAGGGCAAGGTGCTTGGCGTCATCAACGTGACGGACAAGCTCGGAGACCGTGATCTGCTCAAAGAGGACATCACCCGCCTTTTTGACTTCAGCAGCATCATCCTCTCCCTGCTGGTTCAGGAAAATCTGCAACAGGATCTCCGCCGGCAGCAACGCATCCTCAGGGAGCGCAACCAAGAGCTGCGGCATCAGGAGATTTTGCGCGCCGAACTCTCCAGCATGCTGATCCATGACCTTAAGGGTCCGCTTTCCGAGGTGGTGGCTAATCTCGACATCCTGTCCTACACCGTTTCCCCGGAAAACCGGGAGTTTCTGGAATCGGCCCAAATGGGCTGCGACCGGGCGGTGCGCATGGTTTCGAACCTGGTGAGCATCGGCAAAATTGAAGACGGCAAGCTCGCGCCCATCAAGGAGGTTGTCGCGCCCGGCCCCATGCTGGCCGAATGTCTGAGCAGCATCAAGGGCATAGCCAAGATCAAGGCTGTGGAGTTGATTCTGGAGGTGGAGGCTAATCTACCGCAGATTGCCCTGGACCGGAGCCTCATCCTGCGGGTGTTGCAAAACCTGCTCACCAATGCCCTGGGCTATTGCGCGAGCAACACCACGATCCGTTTCGGCTGCCGGCGGATGGCCGGTAAAAAGCGGCTGGAATTTTATGTGCAGGATCAAGGCCCCGGAATCCCCGCCGCGAAGCACCGCACCATCTTTGAGAAGTACGCCCGAATTTCCGACAAGCAGGATGCCCTGATCGGTACCGGGCTTGGCCTCTATTTCTGTCGTCTGGCCGTAGAGATTCACCGGGGCAGGATCGGCGTGGAGAGCGAACCGGGGCAAGGTTCCCGTTTTTATTTCAGCTTGCCCCTGTAATGCAGAGCTGACAGCTTTCAGCAAAGGGAAGAACCGCGAGATGACGCTCAAAGCCCCCAAAGACATGATTTTTCTGGTCGTGGACGATATCGACAACATGCGTCGATCCATCAAGGCAATGCTGAAGCTGGTCCAGTTCGGCAAGGAGTTTTACGAGGCGGCCAATGGACGGGATGCCTGGAAGCTTCTCCAGGATGAAAATATCGCCATCGATTTTATTATCTGTGATTACAACATGCCCTATATGTCGGGGACCGAGCTGTTGGGTCTGATCCGTGCAACCAAGAAACTGCGCGATGTCCCCTTTCTTATGGTCACTGCGGAAGCCAACATGGATATTGTCGCCGAAGCGGCCGAGCAGGATGTTGACGCATACATGACAAAGCCCTTTGTCACCGCGACCTTGGAGCAGAAGGTAATGGAGCTTCTGGGGCAGATCAACAACCCCTCCCCCTTCAACCAGCTGCTGCTCCAGGCCAGAACCCTTGATGAAAAGGGCGATCTTGATGGCGCCATTGGTGCAGCCACAGAAGCGGCCAAGCTCAATGACCGGTCTTCAAAGCCCTACCGGGAGCTGGGGAGACTTTTCGGGAAAAAGGGCGACCTGAAAAAAGCCCAGATCTGCTTTGAAAAAGCAGTGGAGATCAACCGGCTTGATGTCAGTTCCTACCATGCTCTAGGCCAGATTTATTTCCGGCAGGGAAAAATGGATATGGCCCTGGAAAATTTCAACCGGGCCATGGAGATCAGCCCCAGACATGCGGACCGGGCCATGAATTTCGCCAAGCTGCTCATCAAGAAAAAAATGCTGCCCGAGGCGGAAAAAGTTTTACGCTTGGTGTTGAAGACAAAGGGCAACGATATCGACTTCAAGGAAGATATTGCCGAGACCTGCAATGGCTGCGGCCTGGGAGAGCTGGCGGTTAAGTGTTACCGCGAGGTGCTCAAAGCGGACCCGGAACGCATCTATCTGAACAAAAAAATCGGGATAGCCCTCTATGCCGCAGGCGACACCAGTGAAGCAGTCAAGATGCTGGAAAAGGCGGCGGAGAAGGCCTCCGAGGACATCGAGCTTTTCCTGGCTCTGGGCAAAGCCTATTTTTCCATGAAACAGGTGATTCGCGCCGACCAGTGGGTCTCAAAGGTGCTCCGCCTTGATCCTGGCCACAAGGAAGCCCGCGCCATCCTGGACAAGTGTCTGTAAGCCAGGACCGGACGTTTTTCGACAAGGAACAGGCTATTTCATCCATGCCAGCAGAATTCACCTTTCTCCTCGCCCTCCAAGCCATAAACTCCCAGAGGCAGAATATCCTGGGAGAAAACTGGGCGGATTTTCTTTTGGACCTGCGACAGGCTCTTGCCGTAAACGGGAAAGAAGATCCAGCCAGCACGGAGTCACTGCTGCTTTTTCATTTCACGCAGCCGGATACCGCCTGTGTTACGCTGCAGGAAAGTCTGGCCCGGTTGAAAAAGGTGTATGAGTGGAAGGAAAATGCCGCCCCCCTGCCACTGCACATTGTTCTGCACCTTGAAAAAGATGGAGATTCGCCCGGACCAGAGCATGACGCAGCAGCAAGCTTTTGGGATCTTCTTCTGCTCGAGCAGCTCTATGCAACCTCGCCCCTGAAACAGCATTGGACTCAAGACAGGACCGATAACAATTCGTTGATCCCCTCCTTTTCAGAGGCCGGTAACGGGTTGTATCTTCTCGCCTTGTCCATTCCGGAAACTCCGCGAGTCGCGATTTTTCCCAACCGCGCCCTTCCCCTTGCCGGTCCGTTTGCCCCCTGTTTCTACTGCGGCATGACCACCCACAAGGCGGCGGACTGCCCTGGAAAAATGTTAACCATGACCACCCAGGGTATTTCTCTAGCGGG
>JAZDIS010000407.1:0-2541 GCA_043804705.1 Pseudomonadota bacterium
TGGGCTATCATTATTCCCAATCGGAGAGAAAGAATAAGCCCCTGGAAATGGCTGTTGTGATTGGTGGGGAGGAAATCATTCCGATGGTTGCCGCTACAGGATTCCCTCCCGAGGTTGATGAGATGACGATGGCCGGAGCCCTTCGAGGGGAGCCGGTAGAGTTGGTTAAATGCGAAACGGTCGATCTTGAAGTTCCCGCCAACGCTGAGATTGTCTTAGAAGGGCTCCTTCTCCCTCGAGAGAGGAAAGCCGAGGGACCTTTTGGGGAGCATACCGGGTACCATGGAGGTCCGGTTCGCATGCGGCCTGTCTTCAAGGTGACGGCTATCCTCCACCGGAATAACCCTATTTTCAGAGGCTGTCTACTTGGGAAACCCACAACAGAAGACCATACCCTTTACGATGTTGTCTATTCGGCAGCAGCCCTGGAAATGTTTGATAAGCATGGTCCCGAAGGAGTAACGGCAGTTCATTGTCCCCCTGAAGGGGATTCCATTAGCTCCATGGTGATCGCAATGAAGCCCCATTATATTGGACACTCTCGGAATGTTGGGAGGACACTCATTTCAAGCAGTGTCGGTAAGTATATGAAATATGTTGTGGTGGTCGACGATGACATCGATCCTTTTGACCTCGGACAGGTGTGGTGGGCTATCGTCACCCGGACCCAGGGGAGCAGGGATATTGAAGTTCTCCGTTACGGGACAACTTCCAGGTCAGACCCTTCGGTTCCCAGAAATCAGCCTGAGTTTACAGATAAGGTCATCATCGATGCCACCAAGAAGTTGGATTATCCTTACGACAGAGTTTGGGGAGGGCATTGGGCTCCTACGGGGATGCCTCTCAAAGAGACCTTGAGGTTGGCCGATATGAAATGGAAGAAGCTGACTACCGGTGATTCCTCTTTGGACAAAGAGATTGAAGAGCTGACCGGGGAATTCGAAACCAGGATATTCAAGAAATGGGAGGATTGGAGAAAAGATGCCTATACGATGAGTGAGAAAGAACAGGCGGAAGAGATTTCCAGATCCTATCCTATTTTGACGGAAGAAGAGTAGATGTAGAAGACTAGGAGGAGGATCGTGAACGGGGCTGAGCTGCTTGTAAAGGCTGCCGTTGAATCGGGGCTGGAGGTCTGTTTCGCGAATCCCGGTACTACGGAAATGCCTATCCTTTTGGCCTTCGACTCCACACCGGGTATCAGGGTTTACCTGGGGCTCTTCGAAGGCGTTTGCACCGGTGCTGCGGATGGGTATGGCCGGATGCTGGACAAGCCGGCCATGACACTGCTCCATCTGGGCCCTGGTCTTGCGAACGGCATCGCCAACCTGCACAATGCACGGCGTGCCAGGTCACCGGTGTTGAATGTGATTGGCGAGCATGCAACGTGGCACAGGAACGCTGATCCGCCCCTTGCTATGGATATTGAAGGTCTTGCGCGAACGGTCTCAGGATGGTGGCGGATGAGCGGAACGGCTCAAGACCTTGCAGGGGATATCGCCGAGGCTGCTGCCGCTGCCCGGTTGGGTCAGGTGGCAACTCTGATTTTCCCTCATGACCATCAGCTGGCCCCATGCGAGGACCATCGGGCGCCTGCATGGGCTGGTCCTTTTGATCCCATCGACCCCAATGCCATTGAGGCAGCCGCCTCTCGATTGCGGACCTTTCGCAAAGTGGCGCTCATGCTCGGGCATAGGGCATTGCGACGACCTGGTCTGGAAGTCGCTTCTCGAATCAAAAAAGCAATAGGATGTGATCTTTTCACCGGATACCTTCCCGGGTACGTCGATCGTGGCGCGGGTCTCCCTCGCGTGGAGCGGATGCCATATTATCCGGAGCAGGCGACTGCCATGCTCTCGCGCTATGAGGCGGTCCTATTAGCTGGTACTCAAGAACCGGTAACCTTTTTCGGGTACCCGGGCGTAAAAAGCCAGATTTTGAGTGATGATCAAGAAAGAATGGCCCTCTGCACGGACCGACAGGATGCTGTAGAAGCGCTTGGATGTCTTGCGGACGCCCTGGGGGCTCCCGCGCATCTCACGGCCGATGACACGCTCTTCACAGCACTGCATCGACCGACCTTGCCGGATGGCGACCTCACGGTCGAAAAGGCCTGTCTTACGCTGGCGGCGCTCCAACCGGAAAATGCCATCATTGTGGATGAATCGATTACGAGCGGACGTGGTTATTTCCCTCTCACAGCAGGGCTGCCCCCGCACACCGTCCTCACCGGTTCGGGTGGGTCAATCGGGCAAGGCATGCCCTGTGCAACCGGTGCTGCAATTGCCTGCCCGGACCGGCCGGTGATTAACCTGCAAGCGGACGGAAGCGCCATGTACACGGTACAGGCGCTGTGGACGCAGGCGCGGGAGGGGCTAAACGTCACCACCCTGATCTGCTCCAACCGGAGCTACCGGATTCTCCAGATGGAACTGACCCGTGCAGGTATCACGTCCTGTGGCCCCAAGACCCGGGCGCTCACTGAACTGAACCGACCTGCGATCGGCGGGGTACAGGTTGGAAATGGGCTCGGAGTTCCCG
>JAZDIS010000408.1:0-11922 GCA_043804705.1 Pseudomonadota bacterium
AAGCAAAAAACAGGGCGAAAAAAAAGAAATATTAAATTTTGGTTTTTGCACGCTAAATCAGGAAAATGCGAAACAAAAGCGCTTAATGAAAAACTTGCGCTTCCGCGGAGCGTTTTAAGTGCAGGCTAGGCAACAGGAAAAAATATCCCTATAGTATGGCCGGAAGAAACTCCGGCCATACTATAGGCCAACACCAGTGCATCCGCGGGGTGCCCGGCAAACAATCCACGAGCGGCAAGCAACGATGGCCACAAACAAGACGAAACGCCAATCCACCCGGCGCATGGACGATTCAACAACCCTCTCGACCGGACACGAAGGCCCGGGCCTGCCCTCGTCTCAATCCGAAGAAAGATATCGCTTTCTGTTTAACCACATGCGCAGTGGCGCCGTGATCTACCAAGCCGTGG
This sequence comes from Pseudomonadota bacterium, assembly GCA_043804705.1. Lineage (GTDB taxonomy): Bacteria > Desulfobacterota > Desulfobulbia > Desulfobulbales > Desulfurivibrionaceae > Thiovibrio. The sequence goes on from JAZDIS010000408.1 coordinate 411, forward strand.
ACGAGGGCAGGGATTTCACGATAGTCGACTTCAACGTGGCGGCGGAAAAGATCGAAAAGATCGGCCGGGGTCAGGTGGCGGGCAAGAGAATCACCGAGGCCTTTCCCGGGGTCGAGGAGTTTGGTCTTTTCGAGGTGCTCCAACGTGTTTGGACCACGGGGAAGGCGGAACATCATCCCGTCTCCCAATACCGGGACAATCGCATCTTCGGCTGGCGGGAAAACTATGTCTTCAGGCTTAGCAGCGGGGAGCTGGGTGTTATCTACGACGATGTCACGGACCAAAAACAGGTGGAAGAAGAACTGCGCCGGAAACAGGCGCTGCTTGAAACCATTGTCAATAACATCCCCGACATCATCTGCCTCAAGGACGGCGCGGGACGCTGGCTGCTTGCCAACGACTACGATCTCGATCTGTTTCAGCTCGCCGGTGTGGCCTACAAGGGAAAGACGGATGCGGATCTCGCCCCTTACAGCGAGTTTTACCAGGAGGCGTTTCTTGCCTGCATGGATACGGATAACGCGGCATGGACCCTGGCTGAACCGTCCCGGGGGGAAGAGGTTATTCCAAGACCCGATGGAACCTCGAAGGTATTTGATATCGTGAAGATACCGCTTTTCCATCCGGACGGAAGCCGCCATGCGCTGGTGGTGGCCGGCCGGGATATCACGGAACTCCGGCAGGCCCAGGAAAAAAACAACGAAAACGAGAAGCGCTTTCGCCTTTTGTTTCAAAACGCGCCCATGCCATATCAATCGCTGGACAGGGATGGCCGGATCATCGATGTGAACAGAAAGTGGCTGCGTATCCTGGGCTATTCGAGGCCCGAGGTGATCGGCCGGCCCTTTGCCGACTTCATGGCCCCTCTGACAAGGAAATACTTCCGGAGTTATTTCGACAAATTAAAACAACAAGGCGTCCTGCAGCATGTTGAGTTTGAGATGCTTAAAAAGGATGGCTCAAGCTTTCTGGTTGCATTTGACGGAGAGATACTGACCGATGCAACCGGCACCCTCATCCAGATCCTCTGTGTTTTTCGCGACATAACAAAGCAAAAAGAGCTTGATGAGATGCTGCAGCATTCCCATGCCATGCTGGAGGAGCAGGTACAAAAAAGAACCAAGGAGCTGGTCCGCAAAAGCGAGGAGCAACAGGAAACATTTCTGGCCCTGGAAAAAAAATCCCAGGATCTGCATGACGCCAATATCGCGCTCAAGGTTCTCCTGGAACAAGGGAGCAAGGCAAGGCAGGAGCTGGAAGGACAAATCATGACCAACATAAAGGAACTCGTTTTCCCTTACCTTGACGAGCTGGACCTGGAACTCATCAACCGGACCAGTCATGTGTATGTGAATATAATCCGGAAAAAAATCGAAGAGGTTACATCGACATTTGCCAGGCAGCTCACTTCGAAACTGATCGGCCTGACCCCCAGGGAACTCCAGGTTGCGGAGCTGATCAAGCAGGGGAGGAGCAATAAGGATATCGCCAGATTGCTTCATATTTCCCCCGGGACAGCGGATGTCTACCGGAATAATCTCCGCAGGAAACTCGGCTTGAAAAACAAAAAAGTCAACCTCCGCGTGTACCTCCTAACCCATTATTAACCGGGTTTACCAACGGGCGTATCGCCCCGTATCGCCACCCATACTCACCCCCAAACATATATTTCCACTATATGTTTTCACTATTCTTTTTTAATTACAGCAAGTGCTTAAATTCAAGTAAGCTCTTCCGGCACACAAGCGCTCGGCCAGGGACCGCGTGCCGGAGAGGCAGGATCTGTTCCGCGAACCGACCCCAAGTCCATTTTTTCACAAAGAATCATTGCGGGTACGCAAGACTGCCCGGTGTATTGCCGGCGGCATGGCCGATCCGGAAGTCCACCACCGGAAGCCCTCCCCAAGGGCTCCCCACTGAGGGCTGTCCGCCTTTAGGGCCACGCCCATCATTGAATTAATTATGCAGGGAGAAACGCAGGGCATGACTTCTTCTCGTCTTGACATGAATGACTCGCCTCCTTCCCTCTGGAGGCGGCGGCTTACGGTCGCGCTTATTCTTTTCGCCATCGTCTCCTTCAATATTCTCAATATCCTCTTCACGGTCAGGTTGACCTTCTGCCACAACAGACAACTACAGGCCATCAACAATATCAACATCAAGGTCAGCGCCGCCCATTTCAGTTGCGACAAGCTCTTCTCCGGGGATCAAACCGTACCCCCCCGGGAGATCGATGCGCTTCTGCGGCAGGCGCGAACCGAGGCGGGGGTCATGCTTGCACTCAGCGGGGAAAATACCCTGCACCGTTTTTTCCATACCCCGGAGTTCAAAGACTCCCTCGACAATCTTGTCAACCGGCTTGACACCGTGACGCTTTCAACCCAGGAGCACCTGCTGGCCTTTGCGGCGGGGAAAGCCCCCCGCAACTCCGCCGAGGTGATCGCCAGGGATTTCAGCCAAGCAAACCAGGCGATAGGGACGGCAGATGCCCTCCTCTGGCGGGCCATCCACAGCGAGCAGGGCTTTTTCCTCAAGGTCCAGATTCTCCTCGCCATCCTCTCCGTCAGTCTGGCCCTGCTTACCATCTATTTTCTCTCCCGCTACGACCGGATACGCAAGCGCAGCCTTGATGCACGGGCCGATCAGCGGAACCAGGAACAGTTCCTTGCCCAATTTTCCCGCTTTTGCCGGGACACCGCAGCCATCGAGCCGGTGTATGAAATGGTCACCTCCTGGCTTTCCGGACATCTTGACATTGCCCGGGTCTCCGTCTGGCGCTTCACCGAAGGAGGGGCCACGCTTTCATGCCGCTGCCTGTTTGATTCCGAAACCGGGCAATTCCTCGCCAATGGCGGGAACCTCTCCTGCGAGGAAATCCCGCATTACAGCACCGCCCTCAAACGGGACGAGCCTATAGCCGCCGAGGAGGCACAACATCACCCGGCCACGGCGGAACTCACCGAACACTACCTCCTGCCCCTAGATATCCGCTCCATCCTTGACCTCCCCCTTAAGCTGAACGGCGAGATCGCCGGAGTTCTCTGCCTGGAAGCCCGGAAAACAGAACGGCGGTGGGAGCCGCGGGAAATCGCCCTGTGCATGGGGGTGGCCGCCCAAGTTTCCATGGCCATGGACCGGACCTGGGAAAGGGATTCCCTGGAAAAAGAGCAGGCGGTATACGCAGCCAGGCTTGAAGATGAGGTGAAGGACCGCGCCACGGCGCTTGCTGCTGCCACCGAGTCCCTGCAGGAAAACGAGAGCAGGCTGCAGCTCATCTTCAACAAGGCGCCCTTTGGGGCTGCGCTGGTCGATCTGTACGGCCATTTTCTCCAGATCAACGAAGAGTTTTGCCGGTTCACCGGCTATACCGAGGCGGAGTTGGCCCCAGTCAATTATCTCCGGCTTGTGCTTGCGGAGAGCAAGGCAGACTACGAAGAAAACTTCAGCCGCCTCCTGGCCGGCGAAATTTCAAAATTCAAGGCGGACAACCTATACCGGCACAAGGGAGGAGGGGCCGTCTGGGGGAGGACAACCATCCGGCTGCTCCGGGACGACTCCGGCAACGCTCTCTACTTCCTGGTTCTGGTGGAAAATATTTCCGAACGGAAGAGCTACGAGGATCGGCTCGACAAGCTCCACAAGGCGATCGAACAGAGTCCTGTTTCCATCGTGATCACCGACCCCTCCGGCAAAATCGAGTATGCCAACCCCTTCTTCTGTTCCCTCACCGGCTATGACCTCGCCGAGGTGGTCGGGCAGAACCCCAGGGTGCTGAAATCGGATGCGCATGATCAGGCATTCTATCAACATCTCTGGCAAACCATCACTGCGGGAAAGACTTGGCAGAGCGAGATTTGCAGCCGCAAGAAGGATGGCACCCTGTTCTGGGAACAGGCCCTGATCGCCCCGGTAACCGGCAAAAACGGGAAAATCGCCAGTTTCATCGCGGTCAAGGAAGACATCAGCGCCAGAAAACGGTTGGCCGACGAACTGCGGGAACGCTCCGAAATGATCACGAGCATCGCCACCGCCGCCTTGAGCGCCATCATCATGATCGACAACAAAGGGCTTATCTCTTTCTGGAACAAGGCCGCCGAGGAAATTTTCGGCTGGACGCGGGAGGAAGTTCTCGGCCGGGATCTGCACCAGATCGTTGTCCGCGAGGAATTCCGGCAAAAATTCCTCGCCAATTTTGAACATTTCCGGCAAAACGGCACGGGCCCCGCGATCGGCAAACAGGTGGAGCTGACCGGGATTCGCAAGAACGGCGAGGAGTTTCCGGTCGAGATTTCCCTCTCGGCTGTCAGGATCAAGGGGGAATGGCATGCCGTGGGAATCGTCAACGACATCTCGGAGAGAAAGACGGCGCAAGAATCCATCCTTATCGCCAAGGATGAAGCCGAAGCGGCAAACCGGGCCAAAAGCGATTTCCTGGCCCGCATGAGCCATGAGATCCGAACCCCCATGAACGCGATCATCGGGCTCAGCGATCTCGCCCTGGAGATGGAGTCCTCCCCCAAACTCCAGGACTATCTCGGCAAGATCGCCTCCTCCGGGAAAAACCTCCTGCGCATCATCAACGACATTCTCGATTTTTCAAAGATCGAGGCGGAAAAACTGAGGATAGAGCCGCACCCCTTCTCTCTTGAAAAAATCCTGGCCGACCTTGCAAGCGTTACCACCATCAAGGCTGCGGAAAAAGGCTTGGAGTTCATGTTCTCCGTGGCCCCCCGATGTGCCGGACAGACTTGTCGGCGATTCCACCCGCCTGGGACAGGTTCTCATCAATCTTACCGCCAACGCGATCAAATTTACCAGCACCGGCGAAGTGATCCTCGATATCGCCTTGCGGGAGCGGAGCGGCGAAAGCCTGACCCTGCGGTTTTCCGTGCAGGATACGGGCCTGGGGCTCACCGGGGAACAGATCGGCAACCTCTTCACCCCGTTCAGCCAGGCGGACGGCTCCATCACCAGGAACTACGGCGGCACCGGACTGGGGCTCGCCATCAGCAAACGGCTCGTTGACCTGATGGGAGGGGACATTGAGGTGCAAAGCCGTCCTGGCCTGGGCAGCACCTTTTCCTTTACCGCCGTATTGGTTGCGCAACCGCGGCTCCCCGAGCCGGTCCACTCCAGGATCGACCTGCGGGGGTTGCGGGTGCTTGTGATTGAGGATCATCCCGCCAGCCGGGAGATTCTGCATAAGGCGCTGGAGTCGTTTTCCTTTCTGGTCACCGCCGTTGACAGCGGGGAAAAGGGAATTGAGGAATTCAACGGGGCCGCGAACACGGAGCATCCCTTCGATCTTCTCCTTTTGGACTACCGGCTCTCCGGAATTTCCGGAGATATTGTGGCGCGAGCCGTCCGGGAGGTGCAACCGAAGGACGGGCAACCGAAAATCCTCCTGCTCACCTCGGTGGGGGCCTGGAAAATTGTTGACCAGTGCCTTGAGGCAGGGTGCGATGCCGTAATCGACAAACCGGTGAGCCGGTCCGGTTTGTTTGCTGCGATCACCAGGCTCTTTGACAAGGATAATTCCGCCGGTGACGAGGCCTTGCCGGAAAAAGAGGCCCTGCACCGCCGGATTGCCGGGGCCAGGGTTCTGGTGGTGGAGGACAACGAGATCAATCAGCAGGTGGCGGCGGAGATCTTGCAACGGGCGGGGATTCTGGTCGATCTTGCCGAGAATGGCGAAGAGGCGGTGGAGGCGGTGCTCAACAACGACTATGACCTGGTCCTTATGGATATCCAGATGCCGCGCATGGATGGCCTGGAGGCAACCAGGGTAATCCGGGCCAGCGGCAGCCAACGTCTGACTGCCCTGCCCATTGTGGCGATGACCGCGAATGCCATCAAGGGAGACGAGGCCTTGAGCCTTGCCGCAGGCATGAATGACCACATAACCAAGCCCATCGACCCCAAGGTGCTCTTCGCCGTCTTGGGAAAATGGCTCCCGCAAAACGCGCAACCGGCAGCAGAGGCCAAGAGGCAAGGGCCATCGCCCATTGGGCCGGAAGATCTCCCCTCCCGGATCCCGGGCATCGATCTGGAGCTTGCCCTGCAACGTCTCGGCAGCAGCGAACTCTGCAAGGCCGTGCTCCGCCAATTTGTTGAACACTACACCGGAGGAGCCGACACCATCCTTGCGCAGATACGGAACCGGCAATGGGATGAAGCGTGCAGAGCGCTCCACAGCTTGAAAGGAGTCGCGGGAGCAATCTGTGCCCAGGAACTGTACGCCGTCACCGTTGACCTGGAAAAAACCTGCAAGGAACAGCAGGCACCGCTGGAACTGCTCTCCGCGTTCAAGAACGAGTACGACACTCTCATCGAAAATTTGCAACCCTTCCACGCCTCGGCGCCCACTCCCACCCTTTCGCTCCAGCCGCCGGGCCTTGGGCCGGAATCGCTCCGCTTGCGGAAAATTCTTGTTTCCATGCTGCCGGATATCGAGGCCCACCGTCCGCTCAAATCCGCCGCGCATCTTGCGGAATTAAAGAAACTCCCCTGGCCGGCAGAGCGGCAGGTTGAGATGGAAACCCTGATAACCGCCGTGGAGAACTATCAATTCAAACAGGCGGGACAGCTTGCCGGACAACTCATCAAACTTTTTGACGCTGAAGGTAAACAATGAAACAGCTCTCCCAATGCACGGTGTTGATCGTTGACGACACCCGGGAAAATATCGACATTCTGATCGGCGCCATGGCAGGCGCCCATGAAATCATGGTGGCCATGGATGGCCCGACCTGCCTGGAGATTGCGCAAAGATGCGGTCCGGAGCTTATCCTCCTCGATATCATGATGGGCGGCATGGATGGATACGAGGTTTGCCGGAGGCTGAAAGCCTCTCCGGCCACAAAGGATATCCCCGTCATCTTTCTTACCGCCCTTGCCGAAACTTCCAGCAAAACCAAGGGGTTTCAGTGCGGAGCCGTGGACTACATCACCAAGCCCTTTGAGGTTGAGGAGATCCGCGCCAGGGTGAAAACCCATCTCTCCCTGCGGCTGGCCCAGCAAAATCTGGCCCTACAGAATGAACTCCTGGAGAAGCGCGTTCAGGAACGGACCAAGGAACTGAGCATGACCCAGGAGGTCACCATCGACTGCCTGGCCGGCCTGGCAGAATACCGCGATCCGGAAACAGGCGGCCATATCATGCGCACCAAGCATTACATCCTGCTGCTTGCCAACCACCTGCGCAACCACCCTAAATTCAGGGATCAGCTCGACGATACCGGCATCAATCTCCTGCACAAGTCAGCCCCGCTCCACGACATCGGCAAGGTCGGGGTCGTGGACAGCATCCTGCTCAAGCCCGGCAAGCTGACGGCCGAGGAGTTCCAGGAAATGACCAACCACACCGTTTACGGCCGTGACGCCATTGCCGGCGCCGAGATAAAGCTTGGGGGAAATTCCTTTCTGCGGATTGCCAGGGAATTTGCCTATACCCATCATGAAAAATGGGATGGCTCCGGCTATCCGCAAGGGCTCAAGGGCGAGGCCATCCCCCTTGCCGGAAGATTGATGGGGTTGGTGGATGTCTATGATGCCCTGATCAGCAAACGGGTATACAAGCCGCCCTTCCCGCACCGGCAGGCGGTACGGATCATAACCGAGGGCGATGGCCGCACCCTGCCGTCCCATTTCGATCCGGAAATATTGGCGGCCTTTGTTGCGCTTCAGGAAGAGTTCCGGATCATTGCCCTGCGCTTTGCCGACTTTGAGGAAGAGCGGCAGACGCTCGCTGTTTCGGAATAAGGCGTTCTCCCCCTTTCTTTTGTGCCGGCAACCTTGGAGTGTTGGTTTATCAATGACTGTCTTCCGGAAACATCTTGCCCTGCGGGAACTGCGCGACAATATCCGCGACCGGGATCCGATCAAAGCGCGGCTGGTTCTTGACCATTTCCACGAGTTCTCCGCCATGGAACAAGCCTGGGTGATCGAGGCGCTTGCGGAATGCGGGGACGATTTCGCTCTTCCCCTCCTCGTCGCCCTGGCGGGCCGGGATGAAGCGACAGACCTGCGGATAATCGATGTTTTTGCCGGGAGCCAGGACGAATTTTCCCTCCATAAACTCAACGAACTTCTGCGCTCCCGCTCCTTGATCCGCCGCAATTACTGTAAAAAAAAGCTGGTGGAGATCGGGAGCAAGTGCGTGCCGTTACTGATCGAAAATCTCTCCGGCAACGATTCCGGGAGTGTCATCGACTCGCTCCACATCCTTCGGGAACTCGGCGACAAAACCGCCCGGTTTCCGGTGCGGCAGCTTATCAACAGCCATCCCCGCAACGCCAATGTCCGCTTCGCCGCCTATGAGACCCTGGCCAATCTTCCACGCCTCAAGGGAGACTATGTTCTCGCCTCCGGCCTGGCGGATCCGGTTGAAAATGTCCGGATTACCGCGGCCCGGGCCATTGACCACAACCTGGATGAGGTGCTGGTGGCCGGCATCTCCAACATGATCAACCGCCAGGATGAGGAAGCCCGCTGGATCGTCAAGGCGATCCTGGATGGCCAGGCGGGCCGGATTTTCCTGGCCCTGCTCGATCAGGAGCATTTCCGGAGCACCGCCCGCGCCTATCTCGTGCACAAAGCCCATCCGGAAATCAGGGATTTCTTCGCCGGGCTGCTTGCGCGGCACGGAGACCATGAACTGGCCGCCGGAATCAGGACCGGGGCTGCGCCGGACGAGGCGGCCCCGTGGGACAAGGTTTGCGCCGTGGATGATTCCCGGATGATTCTCAATGTGTACCGCGCGGTGTTGAATGAACTGAATTTCGCCCCGGTTCTTTTTCAGGAGCCGAAAAAGGCCCTGGCCTGGCTGAAGGAGGAACGGCCGCTCCTGATCTGCACGGATCTCAATATGCCGGAAATGACCGGGCTCGATTTCATCCGCAACATCCGGACCCTTTATTCCAAGGAGGAATTGCCGGTGGTCCTGGTCACCACCCAGGATGACCGGAAGGATAACGAGGAAGCCATGGGGGCCGGCGCCAACGCTGTCCTGCGCAAGCCCTTTGATGCCGCCGGCCTGGCGGCGGTACTCATGCAGGTTTTTGGAGACAGGTAAGGGAAGATGGAAAACAACCGCTTTACCGTACTGGTCATCGATGACGAAGAGCTCAACCGTTTTCTCGTCCGGGAGATTCTCACCGAGGCAGGCTATGCGGTGTTTGCCGCGGAAAATGGCTGGGCCGGGCGCGAGATCGCCAGGCAGGAGTTGCCGGATCTGATCCTGCTCGACGTGATGATGCCCGAGGAAAGCGGTTACCAGACCTGCCGCCTGCTGAAAGAGGACCGGCTGACCGTGGAAATTCCGGTGATTTTCATCTCCGCCCTGGATGAGCCGCGAAACCGGCTGGATGGGCTCGAACTCGGCGCCATCGATTATATCTCCAAGCCTTTTCTGAAAGACGAACTGCTGGCCAGGGTCAAAAATTATCTGAAGCTGCATCACGCCCATCGCTTGCTGCGCCGGGAATGGAGCAATCGCTTGCAACAGGTGCAGGAGGCTCACCATGCCATCCTGGTCGATCCCGCCGAGGTGCCGGGGGCGCGGTTCGCCGTGCGGTACCGGACGGTGCTCGAAGCCGGGGGCGATTTCTATGACGCTTTTTCGCTGGGAGACAACAAACACGGCTATTTCATCGCCGACATCAGCGGACATGACTTGGGCGCCTTCTTTACAATCTCGGCGCTCAAGGCCTTGATCCGGCAAAACTCTTCCCTCATTTACGCGCCGGATGAAACCATCCGGACGATCAACCGGGTTCTTGCCACGATCTTCAAGGCCGGCCAACATCTGACCGCCGTATATCTGACCGTGGACCGGCGCGGCAATACCGCGGAAATCGTCAACGCCGGACATCTTCCGGTGCTGCACCTTTCCGGGCAGGGGGCAAGCCGGTGGCTGGAGCCGGACAGCGACATCATGGGCGCTTTTGCCGACGGCCATTACCGCCGCCATGCCTTTCCGGTTGGCCCTGGAGACCGTTTCATTCTCTGCACCGACGGCCTGCTGGAATCCTTTCTCGACAAGGGCGTAAACCGCGAGGCAGGCCTCGCCCGCCTGCGGGATGCGGCCCACCACACCAGGGGGCTACCGGCGGAGGAGGCCGTGGCGTCCATCGCGGCGATCCTGCGGCCGGAGAGAGAGGAAGCGGCCGAGGATGATTTTTTGCTCCTGCTGGTGGATGTCTGAATGGCAAGGAGCGGCAACGGATGTTCACGGTAGAGCGAAAAGCGGACCGGCTGGAATTCTTGCTTGCGGCAAGGTTTGCGCTGGTGGATCGGGTCTGCGCGGAGGTGGAACGCCTGCTCGCCGAACACGGCCTGGAGGATCTCGGTTTCGTCGCCCTGCTGGGGCTGCGGGAGGCCTTGACCAATGCCATTTGCCATGGCGCCGGGCTGGACCCGGACCAGGAGATCGGCGTCACCGTGCGGCGCGAGGAGAACGCTCTTGTCATCCGGGTCACGGATCCCGGCACCGGGTTTGACTGGAAAAGGATCATCGCCGCGAAGCTGGCGGCCATGAAGCAACAGCAGTCCCAGCTTTCGCCGCGGGGACGGGGGATCGGCATCCTGCTGCATTATTTTGACGAAGTCTCCTTCAACCCCAGGGGGAACGTGGTGAAACTGCAGTTGCGCATCCCCGCCGGGGAGAGGCATGCTCCATAAGAATCAGCCAAAAAACGAGGAATTCATGTTTGAGCACAGCAAGGAAGAGGAAAGGGATCTTGTCCGGATCAGCGGCAACATCGTGGCCGCCAATGCCGGAGAATTGAAGGCGCAACTTGCCAAGCTGCTGCAGGATGGCGCGGTTCAACTCCGCCTTGACTTGGCCGAGGTGCCGCTCATCGACTCCATGGGGCTTACCGTTCTCATCGCGGCCCACAACTCGTTGCAGAAAACAGGCAAGCGCCTGGAATTGACCAATGTCTGCCAGGATGTTCGCAAACTTTTTGCGGCAATGCGCCTGGATCACCATTTCGAGATAATCGGCCGAACTGCCGCCGCGGACAGGCGCGAACCCGGAGAATCCACCATGGTCGAGATTGTTAATGACGAAACACTCAGCATGTATGTGCAGGAATCCAAGGAACATCTGGAGAACATTGAAACCGATCTGCTGGAGATCGAGCAGCAGGGGGAGGAGCTGGACGAGGAACTGGTCAACCGCGTTTTCCGGGCCGCCCACTCGATCAAGGGCGGAGGCGGGTTTCTGAACCTGATCAACATCAAGGATCTGGCCCATAAGATCGAGAATGTCCTCGACATGATCCGCCACCGGCAACTGACGCCAAGCGCCGAGGTGATCAGCGTCGCTCTCGAGGCCTTTGATTATCTCGGCAATCTGCTGGACAACGTGCTGGACAGCAACGGCCTGGACATCTCTCCCTATGTCTCTCGCCTGGAGGGTATTGTCACCGGCGGCTTGGACGATACCGAGCAGGACTCCCTCCATGATATGCGCCGGGTCTGCCATCCCGGGGTTGATCATGCCTTTGAG
>JAZDIS010000409.1:0-5762 GCA_043804705.1 Pseudomonadota bacterium
TAATAGGCCAGCAGGTGGTGCGCTACCAGCACCGGCTGGGCCCGCTGCAGATGGGTGTAGCCCGGCATCACCGCGTGCTGGTATTTGCGGGCCAGCACCACGCAAGCCTTTTGCAGCCCGGCCACCAGCTCGATCAGGCGGCGGCATTCTTCCCGCAGGTAGAGACGGACATCGAGGGCCACCTGATCGTTGCGGCTTCGGGCGGTATGCAATTTTTCCCCGGCCGGGCCGATCTTTTCCACCAGGGCCTTTTCGATATTCATATGAATGTCTTCAAGATCCGGCCTGAAGACAAACTCCCCGGCTTCGATCTCCTGCTCTATTTGAGCAAGGCCCTGGACAATGAGCGCCGCCTCTGCCTGGGTGATCAGGCCCTGCTTGGCCAGCATCCGGGCATGGGCCCGGCTCCCGGCGATATCGTGGCGATAGAGACGGGCATCGTAGTGGATGGAAGCGGTAAAGGCCGCCACCGAGGCGGCGGTTTTTTCCGCGAACCTGCCGCCCCACATTGCCGGGTTATGGGTGTTTCCTGCCGAAGACATAAGGCGTTGCCTAGTTAGTTTTTAAAACTCTTTTCATAACTCTGGAAGGTAACTGTTCAGCAGTGCCACAGATGCGCGGAAGAGGCTGGCGAAGTGTGCTATTTGCACATGAGCCGGTCGATGACAAAGCAGATGTGGTGCTGCTGGGCAGTTACCTCTTTTTTTCCACCAGGGCCTGGATGGTCAGACGCAGGGCGTTGAGGCGGATAAAGCCGCCGGCATCCGATTGGGTGTAGACGGCATCTTCCTCAAAGGTGGCGAAACTTTCCTGGTAGAGGGATTGCTCGGACTTCCGTCCCACCGGGATGCAGTTGCCCTTGATCAGTTTGAGCCGCACCACGCCGTTCACCGTTTCCTGGGCATTGTCCATGGTCCTTTGCAGAAGTTTCATCTCCGGCGAGAACCAGAAGCCGTTGTAGATCAGCTCTGCATAGCGGGGGATCAGGCTGTCCCGGATCTTCATGACCTCGCGGTCCAGGGTGATGGTCTCCAGATCGCAATGGGCGCAGCGCAATATGGTGCCGCCCGGGGTTTCGTACACCCCGCGGGATTTCATACCCACGAAGCGGTTTTCCACCATGTCCAGCCTGCCGATGCCGTTGGCGCCCCCCAGGGCGTTCAACCGGGCCAGCATGGCTGCGGGGCTGAGCCGTTCGCCGTTGATGGCCACCGGGTTGCCGCCCGCAAATTCCATTTCGATATAGGTCGGCACATCCGGGGCCTTTTCCGGGGAGACGGAAAGCTTGAACATGCTCTCCTCCGGCTCGTTCCAGGGATCTTCCAGGATGCCCCCCTCAAAGCTGATGTGCAGAAGGTTCTCGTCGGAACTGTAGGGCTTCTCCTTGGTAACGGGCACGGGGATTCCGTGCTGTGCCGCATAGGCCATGAGCTTGGTCCGGGAATTGAGCTCCCAGATCCGCCAGGGGGCGATGATGGTCAGCCTGGGATTCAGGGCCAGGTAGGTCAGCTCAAAGCGGACCTGATCGTTGCCCTTGCCGGTGGCGCCGTGGCTCACTGCGTCCGCGCCCTCCGCCTCGGCGATCCGCACCTGTTCCCGGGCGATGACCGGCCGGGCCAGGGAGGTGCCCAGCAGGTAGGAACCCTCATAGATGGCGTTGGCTCGAAAGGCAGGAAAGACATAATCCCGGACAAACTCTTCGCGCAGATCGGAGATGATCACCTTCTCGGCGCCGGTGGCCAATCCCTTGGCCCGCACCTTGTCCCAATCTTCCTCCTGGCCCACATCGGCGGCAAACGCGACGACCGGAACCTGATATTCTTCCCTCAGCCACTTGAGGATAACCGAGGTGTCCAACCCGCCGGAATAGGCGAGAACGATTTTGTTTATATTGGCAGCCATTGGCCGTGTTCTCCCAGAGTGCGTGTAATGTTCGTTTCCGGTCTGTTTCAGGCCAGATGCATGGCCAGAATGGCCTTGTGGATATGGAGCTTGTTCTCCGCCTGGTCAAAGGCGACGCATTGCGGCCCCTCCAGCACCTCCTCGGAGATTTCCTCATCGCGGTGGGCCGGCAGGCAGTGGAGGACAATGGCCCCTGGTCTGGCCTGGGCCACCAAGGCGGTGTTTACCTGGTATGGCCGGAACACCGCCAGCCGTTCCTCCTGTTCGCTTTCCTGGCCCATGCTGGCCCAGACGTCGGTATTGATCACGTCCGCCTCCAGCACCGCCTCGCTCGGATCGCGCACCACCCGGATGGGCCGGCTCGCCTGGGCTTGGGCGGCCGCGAGAATGGCGGGGTTGGGATCATAGCCCGCCGGACAGGCCAGGGTCAGGGCAAAGCCGAAACGGGCCGCGGCCTGAATCCAGGAATTGGCCATATTGTTGCCGTCCCCCAGCCAGGCGATATGGAGCTTCTCCACCGGTCCCTTGTGCTCGATCACGGTCATGATGTCGCTCAACACCTGGCAGGGATGGTGCAGGTCGGTGAGGGCGTTGATCACCGGCACCGAGGAATATCCGGCCAGCTCGTCGACAATCCCCTGGCCATAGGTGCGGATCACAATGCCGTCCACATAGCGGGACATGACCCTGGCCATGTCCTTGAGGGGCTCGTTGCGGGCCAGCTGGGTGTCCCGGCCGGAGAGATAGATCACCTGGCCGCCCAGGCCATACATGGCCGACTCAAAGGAGACCCTGGTCCGGGTGGAGGGCTTTTCGAAGATGAGGGCCACGGTTTTTCCGGCCAGCTGCTGGTGGCGGATTCCGGCCTTGGCTTCTTTTTTAAGCAACAGGGCCTTTTCAATGTAAGCGCCAAGCTGCTCTTTGCTGAAGTCCTGTAATGCCAGTAGATGCTGTGTCATGGTTTTGTTCTCTCTGCCAGCCTCCCCTTCGCGGTACCGGGGAAAGATCTCTCTTTCTGTTCAGGGCGTCCTGCCGCGCCACGGCGCGGGCAGGATCCGGGAGACCGGCTCAAAAAAATGTCAGTCCAACCATTGCCAGAGGGTGACGGACTTTTGTCTTCCTCTGGTTGGGCCAAACTACAAGTCATACAAAAAAACTTTTTTTTTGCAAAGGGATTTTTCGTTGAAAAAAGATGGGCTATCGACTCAGCTCGGCAAAGACCTCATCCAGGGCCTGAATCAGCCGGTCTATCTCGGCGCGGCTGATGATGAGCGGCGGCAGACAGCGCAGAACCTTGCCCCCGGCAAAATTGAGGAGCACTCCCTTTTCAAAGAGCCGGTTGACCATGGCCGGACCCTTGTCAAGCCAAGCCTCGGTCAGGGGCAATCCTTGAATCAGGCCGAGCCCCCGGGCAGGGGTTGCGATGGCCGGATACCGGGCGGCCAGCCCGCTGAGCTGTTCGGCCAGATAAGCGCCTTTTGCCTGGACCTCGGCGAGAAAACCATCTGCCAGCATGATCCGCAAGGTGGCAACCGCGGCGGCGCAGACCACAGGATTGCCGCCGAAGGTCGAGGCGTGGCTGCCCGGCTCGAATGCCTTGGCCACCGGCTCCTTGGCCAGCATGGCGCCGATGGGCAAACCGTTACCCAGGGCCTTGGCCAGGGTAAGGATGTCAGGGGTCACCCCGCACTGCTCGTAGGCAAAGAGGGTGCCGGTCCTGCCCATGCCCACCTGGATCTCATCAAAAATCAAGAGCAGGCCGTGTTTGTCGCAGAGCTGCCGGATACCGGCCAGGTATTCCTTGGCCAGCGGGCGCACCCCGCCTTCTCCCTGCAGGGGCTCGCAAAGAACGGCGCAGGTCTCCGGGCCAATCATCGCCTCCAGGGCATTGAGGTCGCCGAAGGGCGCATGGCGGAACCCTTGGGGCAGCGGTTCGAACCCCTGGTGGAATTTTTCCTGCCCCGTGGCGGCCACGGTGGCCAGGGTCCGGCCATGAAACGAGCCGGCCAGGGAGATGATCTCGTATTTCCCCGGAGGGCTTGCCTTGCGCGCCAGCTTGATCGCCGCCTCGTTGGCCTCCGCCCCGGAGTTGCACAGAAACACCCGGTCGGCAAATGAGTGGCTGATCAGCAGCCCGGCCAGCTCGGTTTGCGGCCTCGTGTGGTAGAGGTTGGAAACATGCACCAGGGTGGAGGCCTGCCGGCAAATCGCCTCGGTGATCGCCGGATGGCAGTGGCCCAGGCTGCAGACCGCGATGCCGGCAAGGCAATCCAGATACTCCCGGCCGTCGGCGTCCTTGAGCAGGCAGCCCTTCCCTTCAACCATCACTGCGGGATACCGGCCGTAGGTGGTCATGAACAAACCATTGCTTTTTTCGATCCATTCCGCATTTGTCATCATACCACCTCGGTTCCCACCCCTTGCTGGGTGAACATTTCCAGCAGGATGGCGTGCTCCACCCGGCCGTCGATGATGTGCGCCTTGCCGACCCCGGCGCGGACCACGTCCTGACAGCACTTGACCTTGGGGATCATGCCCCCCCCGATGACCCCGTCCTTGATGTATTGGTCGGCCGCGGCGCAGGTCATGGAGGAGATGAGCGCGCCCTCCTTGTCCAGAACCCCGGCCACGTCGGTGAGCAGGATCAGCTTTTCCGCCTTGAGATGGGTGGCGATGGCTCCGGCCACGAGATCGGCGTTGATGTTGTAGGCCTGGCCGTCCTCGCCCACGCCCACCGGAGCGATGACCGGGATGAAATCCTGGGCATCCAGGGTGTGGAGAATCTGCGGGTTAACCGTGGTCACCTCCCCCACCCGGCCGAGGTCGATGATTTCCGGCGGGGTGTTTTCGACCTGGGCCTTCATGAGCTGCATTTTCCTGGCCTTGATCAGGTCACCGTCCCGGCCGGAAAGGCCGACCGCCTTGCCCCCGTGGAAATTGATCAGGCTGACGATCTCCTTGTTCACCTTGCCCACCAGGACCATCTCCACCACGTCCATGGTTTCGCCATCGGTGATCCGCATCCCCTGAACATAATCGCTCTTGATGTTCATCTTGCTCAGAAATTTATTGATCTGCGGCCCCCCGCCATGCACCACCACGGGGTTGATGCCGATGTACTTCATCAGGATGATGTCGAGGGCGAAGTTCTTTTTCAGCTCCTCATCCACCATGGCATGGCCGCCATATTTGATGACCACGGTCTTGCCGGAAAATTTCTTGATATACGGCAAGGACTCAATGAGAATTTTGGCTTTTTCGATACCTGGGTGCATAGCCTTCTGCCTGTAATGGTTGAATGGTCTGGAGCTGAATTTTTCGGAAAAACAGGCTCATTGTCTTGATAGTACGCAAGATATATACCGCCGGCCACAATCTGTAAAGAAGATAGGCGGTCAAAAAAACAAACGGCCTCTTCCGGCAAAGCGATTGCCGAGAAACATCGATACTGGTATCGTTGTGTATTCAAGGTCCATCCGTACCATAAGGAAACTAAAAAACATGAAACCCTTGCTCCGTTTTTTTTGCCGGCTCGTGCTCCTATGCACCTTCCTGGCCGCCGGCCCCTGCCTGGCCGCGCCGGCCTCCGCCCCCTCCGGCGGCAAATCGCCGATTCATATCGAGGCGGACCGGATGGTTTCGCTGAAAAATGACAACGCCGTTCTTTTTACCGGAAACGTGGATGCCCGACAGGGCCAGATGGTGATCCGCGCGGCGGAAATGACAGTGTATTATCTTTCCAACGAAGAAAAAACCAAGCTGCCCCAGAACGAGGAACGAAGTCTCAAAAAGCTGTTTGCCTCGGGCAATGTGGAAATCCAGAATGAAGGCATGACCGGCACCGGCGACAAAATGGAGTA
>JAZDIS010000410.1:0-8452 GCA_043804705.1 Pseudomonadota bacterium
CGCTTATGCTGTGCATGCCGAGGTTGTTCCAGGCAAGGAGGACGTAGCCGTCCTGGTCCGGGTCAAAGGGCAGCGGCGCCAGCGGCGGGGCCTTGAGGGCCACGGGGTTTTCCGCGGCCGCAGCCTTCCTGCCGTGCAGCCCTTCAATAATAAAGGCGGCCAGAGCGTGGCGTTCCTGGTCGTTGCCGAGGAAAGGCGGCATGGCGCGGTTCAGCTTACCCTGCCCGCTTATCCCGGCTTCCATGGCATAGAGCGAGCCATACTTGGCAGTCAACTTTTTTATATCCCGCATGGGGCCGCCCACGGAATGGCAGGGAGAGCACATGATATTGAAGATCTGCCGGCCAACCACCAGCCGGTTTTCCTCGGTGATCTTCTTGTCGATCCATTTGGCCGAGGCCAGAATGCCCTGGGCCCGGACCGCATCGAGATCCTTGACCAGGATGGAGTTGGCGTAGATGTGGCCGTATAGGGTAAAGGGCCGGCGGCTTCCTTCCCGGATGTACTCAAAGGCGCCCATGTAAGTGATGCCGAGAAGCAGCAGGACCACGGCCAGGGAGCGGGTGGCTGTTTTCGGCAGCCGGATCACCATGATCAAGCCGCCGAGAAAAAGAAGCGGCGAAGCCCAGAGAAAGACGGTGAGAAAGGGGGCCAGTTCCGGACTGAAGTTTGCAATCCATGCCCTTTGCGGCTCGGGTAGGGCCTGGACATACCACCAGGCCGAGGCCAGGAACAGGAAGAAGGGCGCAAGGAGCCAGGTGGCGCAGTAGCGGACCATGCGCAGGCGAAAGGCTTCTTCCTTGATCCCGGTGGAGGTGAGGAAGCCATACAGCCCCGCCAGCATGAGGCAGAGGAAGGTCCGGAAGAAAAGAGCCGGCCAGAAGGCGGGATTGAAGATGCCGTCCCAGAAATTGCCGGTACGCAGCCACTCGCCCGGGGTGAGCATGAAGCCGATGATCCCGTTGATGGCAAAGAGGGAGAGCCAGGCGAAGATGAAATAGAGCCAGCCGATGAGCAGATGGCTGCGCCGCTCCATGCGGCCGAAGGTCTGGTAGTAGATGAGAATGGACACGATCTCGCCAAGAAAAAAGACCCATTCAATGGCCCAGCCGAAAACAAAGTTGTGGATGAGGATGGAGGTGGCGGCCGGGGCGAGGAGAGCGATGGTGAACCAGATGCCCACCCCGGTCATGGCGCCCAGCACCAGGGTGAGGAGCAGGAAGAATCGGGTGTGTTTCCGGGTGTAGTCGAGAATGGCTTGTGAGCCTTCCCGGTAGCCTTTCATCTCGGTGAGCACGAGGAAGAGGCCGCCGCCGATGGCGAAATGGGAGATGTACACATGCAGGATGGCGATGCAGGCGATGAGCAGGCCGCCGCCGGAAAAATCCAACTGCCAGACCGGATAATTCATCAGCCCACCTCCTCGGGGACCCGGGCCGCGAGTCTGAGCATGTAAATGACCACGGCAATGCCGAGCACCAGAATGGCCAGGAAAAGAAACATCGGCGACCACTGCGGCACGACCTGCAGGTCGGCGGGATGGAAATATCCGGCCAGATAGGCCTGCCGGGTCAGATCACGCACCAGGACCATGAAAAAGACCGTTATCGCCAGGGCGTTGGTGGCCGGCCAGACCCGTTCCTTGTTACCATAGTAGAGAGAAGAAAAGGCCGAGATCAGGGCGGCAACAAAAATGCTGGTGTGCAGGAGGGCGCCGCCGGCAAAGAGTTGGAACACGTTTTTTGGCAGGGAAAAAAGAAAGGGGATGCCGGTGCCGATTTCAACCACCGTGGCGTAGGTAAACCATTGCATCCCTGCGCTCAAGCGTTTTTCGGCCCCCTGCGTGCCGTTTTTTTGTTGAAAGAAGGCGAGGATGGCCAGGAAAAGACCGCCGACCGCCACGGAGGCCACCACAAAATGCAGGTAGCGGTGAATGAGGGTCGGGTCGGCCAGGTTCAGGATGGTGCCGTCCGGTCTTTGGAAATAGGCGCTCCAGCTCTGCGGGCTCTGCATCAGGGTTATATTGTTGACAAAGAGAAAGGCGATTGCCAGCAGGAGTACAAGGCTTGTGGCCAGAGCCCGTTTTCTGGAGGCGGCGGGCAGATCACCAGCCATCTTATAGAGGTAGGCGCTGTAATAGGCGAGAATGAACAAGCCGATGATGGAAAGCCAATACACCCCCATGAGGATGGAGCTGGTATAGATGAAGTGGCCGTAGAGCACCTGGAGAAAAAGAAGGGGCGCCACCCCGAAGTTCACGGCAAAGGCGATGGTGTAGGGTAGTTTTCCGGCAATATCCCGGCAGGGGGGCGGGTCGGTGGGCTGAGCCCGCATTTCCCTGACCAGCGCGATCATGGCGCTGCCCAGCATGGCATTCATGAAAACAAGGTGGGCGAAAAAAGTCAAGATAAGGAGAAGCTCGAAAACTCCCCAGGGGGCCGGAATGGTGTCCGGGGTAGGGATAAGGCAGGCTGGGTCCATGGGCTGGTCTCCGTATGGATAAAATTTTCTTAAGTATAGCACAAAAATAATTTGCAGGAAAAAATCCGATAGAACAGTGGCATGCCGGTAACAGAAAAAATGGCTGGAGTTACAAAGAAGATAAAATGAGATAATAGGAGTAATGTTGAGATATGAAGAGAAATGTTGAATGTTTAGTGGTTAATGAAATGATGTTTTCTTCTTGTGTTCAGTGGGTAACCGCATGGAATTTTGCGGTTTTTGCGGCTGGTTGCAAAAGGGGTGAAATATCCAGTTTTTAGAGGGTTTTCAGGAGATTTTCGCCCGTTTGCCTGGGGTTATGGGCTGTTGAAAATGAGCGAGGCATTGGCGGGGAAATTCCTTGAGAACGGTTTTGACAGGGTTGTGCTTTTCCTTTAAAAAAACGGGCAGAAATTATCTCAGCGGTCTCAATTCGCTTTAATTGGTTGTTTTTTCGTGACTGGACCAGGGGAAAAAGATGCTTTGGCAGCGAGTTAAGAGTATTTTGTCGCAGAAATTTTCCGGCAGTGATTTTAAGCTGTGGATCGAACCCCTGCAATGCGTGCATGATGATGCGCAGCGCGTCGAACTGACTGGGCCTGACCCGTATTTCTGTTCCTGGGTCAGGGCGAACTATCTGGCCGATATTCAGGCCGCCTTGCAGGATGTCGGCTTTACCGGGGAGGCGGTGCGGCTTTCGGTGGGCGAAACCAGGCCCAAGCAGCCACTTTTGCCGCAACCGGAAAAGAAACAGAGTCAGCTCCGGCTGCCCAGCATGCCGGTGGCATGTTCCACGGTGCGGACCCTGCACCCGCGCTATACCTTTCCCGAGTTCATGGTCGGCGAGTCCAACGCCTTGGCCTATTCGGCCTGCGAGGCCATGGCCAACGGCGATTCCACCCTGAGCCCCTGTTTGTTTATCGAAGCGGGGACGGGCTTGGGCAAAAGCCATCTGACCCATGCGGTGGCCCATCATATCACCAATCACTCCCCCGGAACCCGCCTGCATTATGTGACCTCCCAGCAGCTTACCTCCGAAATGGTGCGCAGCATCAAGAACAACACCATGGAGCAGTTCAAGGAAAAATATCATAATCAGTGTGATGTGCTGCTGATGGAGGATGTGCAGTCCCTGGCCGGCCGGACCAAGACCCAGGCCGAGCTGGCCGAGGCCCTTGATGTCCTGATGGATTGCGGGAAAAAGGTTATTTTCACCGGGGCGGTTTCCCCGCGCAATATCCCGGACATCGATGACGGGGTGCGTTCCCGGCTCTCCTCCGGGTTGATCACCACCATCAATCCTCCGGACCGTCGGACCCGCTGCCTGATCATCGAGCGCAAGGCCCGCAACAACAAGCTCGCCCTTTCCGGGGAGATCATCGAGTTTCTGGCCGATCGAATCCAAGGCGATATCCGGCGGGTGGAAAGCGCCATCATCGGCCTGAAGGCCAAGGCCTCCCTGCACAAGACCGTACCGGATATGGATATGGTCAAGGAGATTGTCGCTGCGATCATTGGGCGGCGACAGGAGTTGTCCGCGGTGCTGATCCGTAATTTCGTGGCCGGTCAGTTCAATGTCTCCATCGAAGACCTGCAGTCAAAGGGGAGGAAAAAAACGATCGCCTTTCCCAGGCAGGTCTCCATGTACCTGGCCAGAAAACTCACCGAGGAAGCCCTGTCCGAGATCGGCAAGGCGTTTAACCGGGATCATTCAACAGTGGTGCATTCCATCCGGGTCATTACCGAAGCCATTGTCCGCAGCGGCAGTATTCGGGGGCAGGTGGAGCATCTGGTGGAACGTTTGAAAAATCAGGGCTGAGTGAGGGAAGGGCGTAGCGGTAAATCTGGGGCGGGGGCTCAGGGAGATCACGACAGGGGGGGATATGCGTACGGTCTGCTGTGTGTGTCGCAGGGTAAAGTGCAAAGGAGCATGGGTTGAGCAGAGGCTTGCGTCCGAGGTTCGGATGTCCCATGGTTTCTGTCCGGAATGCTTCGACAAAACCATGGCGAAGTTTTCCCTTGCCTGGTCCAACCAAACAGATGACCCAGTCCGCGCTGAGGCCGTCGTAAGCCAATAATGCCTTCTAAGCCGTTGTCCTGAATAATTCGTTATCCTGCTTGGCAAAAACGGCATAAAGAGCCGTAACGAAACAGCCGGGGCTATTTCATAACGGCTCCTAAAAATAGACCGGCTTGACCTCGGGCGTTTGCCTTTTTCTCTCTACCCGGTGCAGGATGCTGTCCGCCACCGTCTTGGCCGTTTTCATCATGTCGTTCATGCCGATTCCTTCCCAGCCAAAGCCGCAGAGATGCAAGCCGTCCAAGCCCTGTTCCAGGGAATCCTTCCAAGTCAGCAGCGCCGGGTAGCCCATTTCCAGTTGGGGGATGGAGCTGTCGCCGCGCAGCACCCGGCTGAAACAGGGGGGCTCGGGCAAGGGGATCAGCTGCCGGAGATCATCATAGATGCGGCTGATCAGCTCTTCGTTGGATAATTCCAGCCGTTCCGGATGGCGGCGGCCTCCGGCCAGGGCTTCCATCAGCACCGTGCCTTGGGGGGCACGGCCGGGAAACATATGGGTGGAGAAAAGGGCGCCCATGGCAAAGCGTTTTTCCCGTTCCGGCGCCAGATAGCCGAAGCCAAAGGGCACCTGTGCTTTATCCGTGAAGCCCAGGGCCACGGTGGCGATGCGCGCCGTGGGGATGGCGGTCAGGGGCGGGGCATGGGCGGCCAGCAGTTCCAGGGTCCGGTTGACCGGCAGGGCGAGAATGACGGTGGCTGCCCGGTAGGTTTTGCTCTCGGCGTGGATCTCCCAGGTCTCGTTTTCCCGGCTGATCGCCCGCACCGGGCTGTGATAGAGAATATTCGGCCCGGTGGCCAGGGTGGTGATGAGCTGTTCCATGCCCAGGGGGAAGCTGGTCATGGCCGGCAGCATCCCCGCGCCCGCCGCCTTTTTTTTTCTGAGCAGCCCTTTGAGCACCGAGCCCGCTTCCTTTTCCAGAGCCCGCACCCCCGGCATCACCGCATCGATACTGAGGCGTTCGTAATCACCGGCAAAGGTTCCGGTGATCGCGGCATCCACCAGGGGCAGGATTTCATTCCCGAAACGGTATGCGGCCCACTGGCTGACGCTTTGCTCCTCGGGCCGGGGTTTTTTGAAAAGATCGCCCAGAAGCCGTAGCTTTCCCAGCGGGGATAACAGCGGGGTCGTGAGCAGGGCGGGAGGACTCTGCGGCAGCTGCACCAGCCGCCCTGCATGGCAGACATAGCGGACAAAGTTGCCCAAGGGGGCTTTCTGGGCGATACGGTTCAGGCCGGTTTCGCTGAGCAGGGCGCGGCTGGCCGGGTTGTTGTCCAGGAAACCGTGCGGTCCCCATTCGGCCAGGTAGCCTTGTTCTTTAAAGGAACGCACCGCGCCGCCGGGGCGGCCATCCTGCTCAAGAATGAGGATGTCCAGGTCCGGAGCGCTTTTGTGCAGAAAATGGGCGGCGCTTAAACCGGAAAGTCCCGCGCCGACAATGATTATTTCGTGTGTTTCAGGCATGGGTCGTGCATCCGGGGGTTAAGGGAATCGGCGGAGGTGGCTTTTTCAAATCGCCCTCTGCCGGGGCTGGTTTCTCTCTTCAGGGTTGCCGGTATCTATGGTATAAGGAATTTTACTCGATATTGTTCCGGCCTGTAATGAAAAAAACGCAAGCGCAAGGCTGCGGCCGGAGAAAGAGAACCCGGCCTTGCCCTCAATGGTGCCGAGAAAAAGAATGCAGCCTGCAGATTCCCAACCGGTGAAGGTCCTCATCCTCTATTACTCGCTCAGCGCCCAGACCAGCGGTCTGGTACACCGGCTTGGCGCCGGTCTTGAGGCGCACGGGGTGCAGCTGGTCTGTGAGCGGCTCCAGCCCCTCACCCCCAGAAAATTCCCCATCGGCACCGTGCCCGCCACCCTGTTCATGATGCTTACCACCTTTTTGCGGACGAGGATGCCCATCCAGCCGCTGTCTCCCAGCTGCGGGGAACGGTATTCCCTGATTATTCTGGCCGGGCCCACCTGGTCCTATAATCCCAGCGGTCCGGTGCTCTCCCTGTTTGATCGGGATGGGGCACGTCTTTTTGCCGGGCAGCAGGTTCTGCCGCTGATTTCCTGCCGGGGCTACTGGCGGATGCACTGGCTGAGCCTGCGCTGGCAGCTTGCGCGTTGCGGGGCCAAGGTGGTGGGCAGGATGATCTTTGCCCATCCCAGCAAGGAACCCTGGCGGACCATCGGGGTATTTTTGAAACTTGCCGGCCGGGTGCCGGAACGGTCCAGCTGGCTTGGCCGATATTATCCGCGTTACGGGCATAGCCGGGAGCAACAGGATCAGGCCTTCGGCTTTGGCGCGGCCATCGGTCAGGCCCTGAAGCGTGGGCGGTCTCTGGACGATCTTTCTTTTGTCTCCGGCCGGTCTGGGCAGGGCGGATCGTAGCAGGCAGCGCCGGCTCTCAGAATTCGATCCCTTTCCGGGCCTTGACCCCCTGTTGAAAGGGATGTTTTATGGCGCGCATCTCGGTGACCAGATCCGCATATTCGATGAGCCCAGGGCTGGCGTCGCGGCCGGTGATAACGAGGTGCAACCGTTTGGGCCGCTCGCGGAACAGGCCGATGACCTCCTCTTCCGAAACAAGGCCGAAGCCGATCAGGTAGGTGAGCTCGTCGAGAACGATCAGATCGTAGGCGTCGCTCAGGATTTTCTCCCGGGCGAGTTGCCAGCCTGTCAGGGCCGCTGCTTTCACGGGCTCCATTTCCTGTTGCCAGGTAAAGCCGGTTCCGGCCAGGTGCAATTCAACCTGGCCGGGAAAGCCGGCGACGAAGGCGAGAGCCTCGCCGGTTTTGGCCTGACCCTTGATGAACTGAATGATGCAAACCTTCAACCCCTGGCCGGCCGCCCGGAGTGCCTGACCGAACGCCGCCGTGGTTTTTCCCTTGCCGTGCCCCGTATTGATGATAACCAAGCCCTGTGTCGCCATATTTCCTCAAGGAGTGACGGTGGTCTGCCCTGCTTCCGGGAAGCGGGTGGAGACTGAGTACTGGCTCGTACGGAATTTTTCCATCTGGCCACGATAAAATTCCTTGTGCCTCCCTGCCCTGGCAAGGGCTTCCTCTTCAAGGGCCAGGGCCTCCCCGGGCTTGCCGTTTGCCCAATTCGCCGTGGCCAGGGTGTCGAGGATGTGCGGCGTTCTTGTTTTCGCCGCCGCTTTTCGGGCGAGAAGCAGAGCTTTTTCAGGGTCGCGCAAGGCAGGATCCTGGGCGGTGAGCAGGAGCCAAGCCAGATTGTTCAGGGCTTCCGTATTGCCGGGGGCAAGGACCAGGGCCTGCTCATAGGAAATGCGGGCGGCCTGCTCCTGAGTGAGGCTGTATTGCAGATCGCCCAAAAGCTGGAGCCAGAGGCCGTTGTCCGGCTGTTCCCGGATTTTTTGCCGGATAAGCGCCTCGGCGAATCTGGCTTTTGGTGCTTCGCCCAGGAGGTCTGGGGGCAGGCGCCAGGCGGCAATGGCCCCGGTGAGCATGACCGCCGAGTAGAGGAGCAAGGCCAGGTGGACCTTGCGATGATGCCGGGGTATCCAGCCCGGATCTTTTTCGCAGCGGCGCAGGTAGTCGATGCGCTGCCCCAGGCCGAAATGGTGCCAGCTGGGAAGATCCCGGATGTTGCCGCTGAGCAGGGCGATCTTCTCAAAAACCCGGATCAGGGGCGAGGAGCGGCCCATGGCGCTCAGGGCATACAGGTCCGCCTGCCGTTCAAAGTTGCGCATGAAAAAGCCAAAGATGAAACGGAAGTATCCCAGCATCAGGGCGAAAAGAATGAGGGCGCTGGCCAGGGCAAGAATCGTGTCCGGAGATTTTCCAGTCAGCGTGATCAGCTGGTAAAAAAGGTCCGAGCTGAGCAAAAGCAGAAGAAGCGGGGCGGAGCTCACTTGGGTCAGCAGGCCAAAGCCGAAAAA
>JAZDIS010000411.1:0-7188 GCA_043804705.1 Pseudomonadota bacterium
TTACAAACTAAAAAATTCTTGGGCATCATCTATTATCTCCATCGGGAGGAACAGCTGTGAAGATCAGATCGACCACAATCATTGCCGTCCGGCACAAAGGTGAGGTGGCCCTGGCCGGGGACGGCCAGGTATCGCTGGGCAATACCATCATGAAGCATGAGGCGCGCAAGGTTCGCCGCCTGTATGAGGGCAAGGTCATCACCGGCTTTGCCGGGGCCACGGCCGATGCCTTTACCCTTTTTGACCGGCTGGAGCAGAAGCTTGAGCAGTACGACGGCAACCTGATGCGGGCGGCGGTGGAGTTGGCCAAGGACTGGCGTACCGACAAGATACTGCGTAAGCTTGAGGCTTTTCTGGTGGCGGTGGACAAGCATCACTCCCTGCTGCTTTCCGGTACCGGCGACGTGATCGAACCCGACGACGGCATCCTGGCCATCGGCTCGGGCGGGCCATACGCCCAGGCCGCAGCCAAGGCCCTGGTGGCGCACAGCGAGCTTTCCGCCGAGGAGATCTGTAAGGAGGCGATGCGGATCGCCGCCTCCATCTGCATCTATACCAATGACCATATTACTGTTGAGAAAATGGCGGCAGAGTAAACGAGGTCCGGCAGATCTATAAGGAAATATTGATATGGAACCCATGAACACACTGACCCCCAAGCAAACCGTGACCGAACTGGACCGTTACATCATCGGCCAGGATGCGGCCAAGAAATCCGTGGCCATTGCCCTGCGCAACCGCTGGCGCCGCCAGCAGGTGCCCATGCCCCTGCGGGAGGAGATAGCGCCCAAGAACATCATCATGATCGGCCCCACCGGGGTCGGCAAAACCGAGATCGCCCGCCGCCTGGCCAGCCTGGCTCAATCGCCCTTTCTCAAGGTGGAGGCCTCCAAGTTCACCGAGGTCGGCTATGTGGGCCGCGATGTGGAGTCCATGATCCGCGATCTGCTCGATCTGGCCATCAACATGGTGCGCGAGGAGGCGCGGGAGCAGGTGAGGCACAAGGCGGCGGAACAGGCCCAAGAGCGGATGCTCGACCTGCTGGTGCCGCCGCGCCCGGCTCCCCTGGGGCAGGTAACGCCCATGGCGGAAAGAACTGAAGATGGGAGTCGGGCAGGGGAACCGGTTGATTCCACCAGGGAAAAGTTTCGGCAGATGCTCAAGGACGGCAAGCTCGATGAGAAACAGGTGGAGATGGAGATTGACCAGAGCCAGCCGATGCCCATGTTTGAAATCCTCTCCCATGGCGGCAGCGGCATGGACGACATGGAATCCGGGCTCAAGGATGTGTTCGGCAAGATGTTTCCCAAGAAAACCCAGCGCCAGCAGATGCTGGTGAAAGACGCCATGGAGGTGCTCAAGAAACGGGAGGCCGAAAGGCTGATCGACATGGAGAGCGTCACCAAACTTGCCATCCAGCGTACCGAGCAGTCCGGGATCATCTTTCTCGATGAGATCGACAAGATCGCCTCGCGGCAGGGCGGCTCAGGCCACGGGCCCGAGGTTTCCCGCGAGGGCGTGCAGCGCGACCTGCTGCCCATTGTCGAAGGCTCCACCGTGACCACCAAGCACGGCATGGTCAAGACCGACCATATCCTCTTCATTGCCAGCGGGGCCTTTCATCTCTGCAAACCCTCGGATCTGGTGCCGGAGCTGCAGGGGCGCTTCCCCATCCGGGTTGAACTCAATGCCCTGGGGGAGGAGGAATTCTACCGGATCCTCACCGAACCGCAGAACGCCCTGATCAAACAGTACATCGCCCTCATGGCCACCGAAGGGATCGCCCTGGAGTTTGCCGAGGACGCCATCCGGGCCATGGCCGGAATCGCCGCCGCAGTAAACCGGAAAACCGAGAATATCGGGGCCCGGCGGCTGCACACCATCATGGAGCGATTGCTGGAGGAACTCTCCTTTGACGCCACTGACCGGGAGGAGAAGAAATTTCTCGTTACCGCCGAGTATGTGAAAAAGCAGTTGCAGGATATTTCGGAAGATGAAGACCTGAGCCGGTTTATCCTCTAAACCCTTACCACTTTTATAGGCAGCCAAGATGATTGAACACGATTTGAAATACTGCCCGAAATGCCGGGAAGAATACCGGCAGGAAGCGGAGACCTGCGCGACCTGCGCTCTGCCTCTTGTTCTGGGAGCGGACCTGGCGGCCATGGAAAAAGGCGGTGCTCGCCGGAACCGGAAAGGGGCCTTGACCCCGGACGACCAGCTGGTCGTCATCTTCCAGGCTTCTCTGGCCGACCTCAAGCACCTCAAGGTGCTGCTGGATGGTGAACGGATCGGGGCCATGATCAGCAAGGAAGGCGGGGGTTGCGCCAGCGGCGGTTGCGCGCCCAAGTTTCAGCTCCAGGTCCGGCAGGAAGAGGTGCAGGATGCCTTGCAGGTGCTTGCCGAGGAGCATCGCCGGGCAACCGTCCTGGCCGAGCACGACGCAGCCCATGCCGAGGCGGTTTTCAACCCGGAAGCCGAAGAAGCTGTTTGCCCGGCCTGCGGCTTTGCCTTTGCCACCACCACCACGACCTGCCCGGACTGCGGGCTGTGTTTCGGGTGAACTTGAACGATGGCGCTCAAAAAATCCCAACTCTATAGCTCCCTCTGGCAGTCCTGCGACGAGCTGCGCGGCGGCATGGATGCCAGCCAGTACAAGGATTACGTCCTCGTTCTCCTGTTCATCAAGTACGTCAGCGACAAGTATGCGGGCCAGCCCTATGCGCCCATTACCATCCCCGATGGCGCGAGTTTCAAGGACATGGTTGCGCTCAAGGGCAAGCCGGACATCGGCGACCAGATCAACAAGAAGATCATCGGCCCGCTGGCCGATGCCAACAAGCTCTCCGACCTGCCGGACTTCAACGAAGCAGGCAAGCTCGGTAGCGGCAAGGAGATGGTGGAGCGGCTTACCAACCTCATCGCCATCTTCGAGAACAAGGCGTTGGATTTTTCCAAGAACCGGGCCGAGGGCGACGACATCCTGGGGGATGCCTACGAATACCTGATGCGGCACTTCGCCACCGAGAGCGGCAAGAGCAAGGGCCAGTTTTACACCCCCGCCGAGGTCAGCCGAATCATGGCGCAGATCATCGGTATCAACGCAGCAAAAACCAGTAACGACACCACCGTCTATGATCCAACCTGCGGCTCCGGTTCGCTGCTCTTGAAAGTCGGCGATGAGGCCACCGCCCGCGTCACCCTCTACGGGCAGGAAAAGGACGCCGCCACCAGTGGTCTCGCCCGGATGAACATGATTCTGCACGACAATCCCAGTGCGCTTATCCTCCAGGGCAATACCCTGTCAGATCCCAAGTACAAGGAAGGCGATACCCTTAAGACCTTTGATTACGCAGTGGCCAATCCGCCGTTTTCCGACAAGCGCTGGTCCACCGGCCTCGACCCGCTGCACGATCTCTACCAGCGTTTTCAGCCCTTTGGCACGCCGCCGTCCAAGCAGGGCGATTACGCCTACCTGCTGCACATCGTCCGCTCGCTGAAATCCACCGGTAAGGGTGCCTGCATCCTGCCGCACGGTGTGCTGTTTCGCGGCAATGCCGAGGCCGACATCCGCAAGAACCTCATTCGCAAGGGCTACATCAAGGGGATCATCGGCCTGCCTGCCAACCTGTTTTACGGCACCGGCATTCCCGCCTGCATCGTGGTCATCGACAAGGAAGAGGCCGCCGCCCGCAAGGGCATCTTCATGATCGATGCCAGCAACGGCTTCATGAAGGACGGCCCCAAGAACCGGTTGCGCAGCATGGACATCCACAAGATTGTGGACATCTTCACCCGGCAGTGCGACACGCCCCGCTATGCGCGCATGGTCTCGTTTGCCGAGATCGAAAAGAACGAGTTCAACCTCAACCTGCCGCGCTACATCGACAGCCAGACGCCCGAGGATGTGCAGGACATCGAAGGCCACCTGAAAGGCGGCATCCCCGTGGCCGATGTCGATGCCCTGGCGCGTTACTGGGCCATCTGCCCGAAGCTCCGGCACTCCCTGTTCAAGAAGGGTCGCCCCGTCTATGTGGAACTGGGTGTGGAGAAATCGGCCATCAAGCCCGCCATCTACGAACATCCCGAGTTCGCCGCCTTCATCCAGGGCATGAACACCCACTTCGCCGCCTGGCGGCAGAAGAGCGCCGCCACCCTCAAGGCGCTACAGGTCGGCTGCCACCCCAAGGAGATCATCGTCGCGCTCTCCGAAGACCTGCTGGCCCACTACACGGACAAGCCGCTCATCGACAAATACGACGTTTATCAGCACCTCATGGACTACTGGGCCGAGACCATGCAGGACGATTGCTACCTGATCGCTGCCGACGGCTGGAAGGCCGAGACCTCGCGCGTCATCGAGACCGACAAGAAAGGCAAGGAAAAGGACAAGGGTTGGACCTGCGACCTAATCCCAAAGCCTCTTGTCGTCGCCCGCTACTACGCCAAGGAGCAGGGTGCCATTGACCAGCTTGTCGCCGAGTTGGAAAGTGTCACCGCCAAGCTCGCCGAGTTGGAGGAGGAGCATGGCGGCGAGGAGGGCGCTTTTGCCGAACTCGACAAGGTGAACAAGGCCAATGTTACCGCTCGGCTCAAGGAGATCAAAGGCGACAAGGAAGCCAAGGATGAAGCCGGTGTGCTCAATGAGTGGCTCAAGCTCAACAGCGAGGAGGCGGACCTCAAGAAAAAGCTGAAGGAGGCCGAGGTTGATCTCGATGCCAAGGTCTACACCCACTATCCCAAACTGACCGAGGCCGAGGTAAAAGTGCTGGTGGTGGACGACAAGTGGCTCGGTGCGCTCAATCGGGATATCCACGGCGAGATGGACCGCATCAGCCAGGCGCTGACCCAGCGGGTGAAAGAACTGGCCGAACGCTACGAAACCCCGCTGCCGCAGCTTACCAGCCGGGTGGCCGAGTTGGAGGCAAAGGTGAATGGCCACCTGGAGAAGATGGGGTTCACATGGAAGTGAAGACTGGCTACAAGCAAACCGAGATGGGGGTGATTCCAGAAGATTGGGAGACACCACCACTCGGTGCGCTCTTCTCATTCAAGAACGGTCTCAACAAAGGCAAAGAGTTCTTCGGCTATGGCACTCCGATTGTGAACTATATGGATGTGTATGGTCACACTGGTATTCGAGCCAGCGATCTTGACGGTCGTGTTGACGTCAACAGACAGGAACTTGATTCATTCGGCGTAAGACGAGGGGACGTATTTTTTACCAGAACATCCGAAACAGTTGAGGAAGTAGGTATAGCATCGGTACTTCTTGAGGACTCGCCCGACACTGTTTTCAGCGGTTTCATCTTGCGTGCGCGTCCAAAGAATGACGCATTGATAGACCAATTCAAGAAGTACTGCTTTTCATCAAGCATTTTCCGAAAACAAATAATTTCTAAAAGTACGTATACAACACGCGCTCTTACTAACGGACGGGTGCTCTCTGGTGTGCTCCTCCCTATCCCCCCCACCAAAGCCGAACAAGAAGCCATCGCCGAGGCGTTGAGCGATGCGGATGGACTAATCGAGTCTCTGGAGCAGCTCATCGCCAAGAAACGGAACCTCAAACAAGGCGCCATGCAGGAACTGCTCACCGGCAAGAGGCGGTTGCCGGGGTTCAGCGGGGAGTGGGAGGTGAAGCGGTTGGGGGAGATTGCTGAATTAAAGAACGGTTATGCATTCAAGAGCGCCACATACACAATGTTCGGGAACTTCAACGTAATCACAATCGCGAACGTCCAAGATGGCTATATGGATGTTGCCGAGTGCAATAAGATTGATGTGTTGCCCCGTGATCTTCAGTCGCATCACAGATTAGGGATTGGTGATGTCCTTATCTCGATGACGGGAAATGTTGGACGTGTCTGTCGGGTAACTGCGCCAGAATGTGTCCTAAATCAGCGTGTTGGCAAGTTGGTGCCATCAAATACAGATACACCTTTTCTGTTTTTGCTCCTTTGTCAGCCTCGATTTTTAACTGCCATGATGGGAAAGGCGAAAGGCGGTGCGCAAGGCAACTTGAGTGTCAGCGATATCACCAGCTTCATGTTTCGTCTTCCTCCTAGTAAAACTGAACAAAACGCCATCACCACCATCCTCTCCGACATGGACGCCGAACTTACCGCCCTCGAAACCAAGCTCGCCAAGGCCCGCAGTCTCAAGCAGGGTATGATGCAGGAACTGTTCACCGGGCGGATACGGCTGGTATGAAAACCGGTTATCGCCCAGGCTGCCGTCTGTTTCATAGTTCATCGCAGAGAGTCTTTCCACATAGCGTGCGGTAAATTTCAAGATAGTTTTTCATTGACTTGTCTGTAATATGTTGATTTCATTGTTATGATATTGTCTTGTTAGAGATACTCAAGCACTTCCTTTACAGAAGAATATCGCCATGCCTTTATTTAACCACCAAAATTTGACCCTGCTCAATCCATCGTTCGACTCCCCTCTGGTGGACGTCCTGACGGAGCTGGAACATCTGCGCCGCCTGCAATTGCGGGGCACGACCCCGGCCCAGGTCTTTTTCCAGCTCAAGCACATCTTCCACATGCTGGAAAGTTTGGGTTCCGCCCGTATTGAGGGGAATCACACCACATTAGCGGACTATGTCGAAAGCAAGCTGGAAGGCACCCAGCAGGCTCCCTCTGACCAACTGCGGGAAATGGGAAATATTGAAGCAGCCATGGCGTACATTGAGGAGAGTATCCAGCCCGGCGACGGGCTGACAGAGCACTTTATCCGCGAGCTGCACGCCATCACGGTCAGAGAGCTGGAACGGGAGGGAGATGCCACGCCGGGAACTTACCGGAAGACGCAGGTGAAAATTGCCCAGTCCGAACACTTGCCGCCCGAGCTCATCCAGGTGCCGCACTACATGCAGGAGCTGGTGGCGTTCATCAACGAAAATCACCCGCCCAAATACGACCTCATCAAGGTGGCGCTGGCGCACCATCGTTTTGGCTGGATACACCCGTTTGGCAACGGCAATGGCCGCGTGGTTCGACTGCTGACCTACGTCCTGTTGATCAAATACGGCTTCAATGTAAAAACCGGGGGCCGAGTGTTGAACCCGACCGCGATATTCTGCAATGACCGTGATCACTATTACGCCATGTTGGCGCGCGCTGATACCGGCACCCCGGAAGGGCTGGAGGCATGGTGCGTTTATGTATTGCAGGGTATTCT
>JAZDIS010000412.1:0-3715 GCA_043804705.1 Pseudomonadota bacterium
TGCCCAGATCGGCAAGCGGCGGGTGGTGAACCGGCTGCGTGATGCGGCAAAATACTTCGGATAAAAAATCTGACAAACTCTACGGGAAAAATCATATGACCAGCGACGAGACCCAGACTAAGGACTTCATTCGCACCATCATCGCCGGCGACCTTGCCACCGGCAGGCACGACCAGATCGTCACCCGCTTCCCGCCCGAGCCCAATGGCTATCTCCATATCGGCCATGCCAAGTCCATCTGCCTCAATTTCGGCATCGCCAAAGAAAACGCCAAGGCCCGCTGCCATCTTCGCTTCGACGATACCAATCCCACCAAGGAAGAACAGGAATATGTCGAGTCCATCAAGGACAATGTCCGCTGGCTCGGCTTTGACTGGGGCGAGCACCTCTACTTTGCCTCGGATTATTTCGAGCAGATCTACGAATACGCCGAGCAACTGATCACCACCGGCAAGGCCTATGTCTGCGATCTTTCCGCCGAGGACACCCGAAGCTACCGCGGCACCCTGACCGAACCGGGCAAGAACAGCCCGTACCGGGATCGTCCGATCGAAGAAAATCTCGATCTGTTCCGGCGCATGCGGGCCGGGGAATTCCCGGACGGCGCCCGGGTCCTGCGGGCAAAGATAGACATGGCCTCCGGCAACATGAACATGCGCGATCCGGTGCTCTACCGCATCCTGCATGCCAGCCATCACCGGACCGGCGATACCTGGTGCATCTATCCGATGTACGATTACACCCATCCCATTTCCGATGCGCTGGAGGGAATCAGCCACTCGCTCTGCACCCTGGAGTTTGCCGACCACCGCCCCCTCTCTACGACTGGACCCTCGACAACCTGCCGGTGCCCTGCCACCCACGGCAGATCGAATTCGCCCGCTTAAACCTCAGCTACACCGTGGTCAGCAAACGCAAGCTCCTGCAGCTGGTCAACGAAGGCCATGTTTCCGGCTGGGATGACCCCCGGATGCCGACCCTGTCCGGCATCCGCCGCCGCGGCTATACCCCGGCGGCGCTGCGCAGCTTCTGCGACAAGATCGGGGTGGCAAAAAAAGACAGCATGGTGGATGTTGCCCTGCTGGAGCACTGCGTGCGTGAGGACCTCAACGAAAGCGCGGTCCGGGTCATGGGCGTGCTGGCGCCGCTCAAGGTGGTGATCACCAACTATCCCGAAGAGCGCACGGAGAGCCTCCCGGCCCAGAACCACCCGCAAAAGCCGGAGCTGGGCGAACGGATTGTCCCCTTTGGCAGGGAGGTGTATATCGAACGGGAAGACTTCATGGAGGAGCCGGCGAAAAAATTCTTCCGCCTGGCTCCAGGACGGGAGGTGCGGTTGCGCTACGCCTATTTCATCAAATGCGAAAAGGTGATCAAGGACGAAATCAGCGGCGAGATCATCGAGCTGCATTGCACCTACGACCCGTCCACCTTGGGGGGCTCGGCCCCGGATGGCCGCAAGGTCAAGGGCACCATCCACTGGGTGTCCGCCGCCCACGCCGTGTCCGCAGAGGTGCGCCTCTACGACCGCCTCTTCACCGAAGAAAATCCGGACGCCGGCGAGGCGGACTTCAAAACCTTTGTCAATCCGGAGTCCCTGGTGGTGCTTACCGATTGCCTGGTGGAACCGGGCCTGGCCGATGCCCGGCCCGGCAGCCATTACCAATTTGAGCGCCAGGGGTATTTCTGCGTGGACAGCTTGGATACCAAGGCTGGCAGGCCCGTGTTCAACCGGACTGTCACCTTGCGCGACACCTGGGAGAAAGAGAAGCTTAAGGCTTAAAGCCTCCCTGTCACAAACTCCTCGAACAAATCCACATCATGCCGGCTGCCGATAACCAGCGGCACCCGCTGGTGCAGCGATTTGGGCGGAATATCCATGATGTTCACCCCTTCATCGGTAATAGCCCGGCCACCTGCCTGTTCCACCAGGAAAGCCAAGGGCGCGGCCTCGTACAGCAGACGCAGCTTACCATGGGTCTTGGCCGGATTCCGGTTGTCGCGCGGGTAGAGGAAAATCCCTCCGGCAATGAGATTGCGGTGAAAATCCGCCACCAGCGAGCCGATGTACCGGCCATTGTAAGGCCGCCCGGCGTCCTTGTCATTTTCCTTCAGGTAATCCACAAACCTCCGAACCTCGCTGTTCCAAAAATTGTAATTCCCTTCATTGACGCTGAAATATTTGCTCCGCTCGGGAATCCTGATATCCGGATGCGACAGGTAGAACTCGCCCACGCTGGGATCAAGAGTGAAGCCGTGCACCCCTTCACCGGTGGTAAACACCATCATGGTGCTGGAGCCGTAGATGATATACCCGGCAGCCACCTGCTCCCTCCCCATTTGCAACAGATCGGCCTCATCGCCTTGGGAAGAAGGATAGTTGGTGGATTTGCGCCGATGAATGGAAAAAATGGTGCCGATGCTCACATTGACATCGATATTGGATGAGCCGTCCAACGGATCAAAGGCCAGGGTGTATTTGCCCGCGCTTCCCTCGGCCACAGGAATGATATCCGCCTCCTCCTCCGAGGTCATCACACAGATATAGCCGCAACGGGCCATGCGGCGCTTGATCGTGTTGTTGGCCAGCTCATCAAGCTTCTGCACATGTTCGCCCTGGATGTTCGTTTTTCCGGCCATCCCCAGGATATCGGCCAACCCGGCCATATTGACTTCGGCGTTTATTGTCTTGGCAGCCACGATCAATTCACTGAGCAGACCTGACAGATCGCCGGTGGCCTCGGGATGCAGGCGCTGGCTGTCCATGATATGACGGCTTACGGTAATTCCAAACGGTTTGGTCATTTCACTCCCCATACAGGATCTGACAAAAGGTGTTCAGCACGGCGGCTGGGTTGACAGGGCGCAGGCCCTGCGGAATAGTACGGAAGAAAACCGTTTGGGTCAAACAAAAAGAGCCTGCCCATGGGGCAGACTCTTTTTGCCGCGCAACAATGATGGGTTCGGAACATGGGAACGCCGACACAGGTCAGCAGCATAAATCAAAGAGTTACGAGTCGGCCCCTGTTGTAATCGCGGCATATTACGATTGCAACAATAGTGGCGCAGATGTCAGGCGAACATCTGCCCGATCTTCGCCTTGAAATCATCCTTGGAAAAAGGCTTGGTGATAAAGTCCGTCACTCCGGCCTGCCGGGCCAGTTCCGCCTGGGTCTTTTCCGATTCGGTGGTCGCCATCAGCACGGGAATCATGACCCATTCCGGTTTTTTTCTAATCTCGCGGGTCAGTTCGATGCCGTCCATGTTCGGCATGTTCATGTCGGTGATAATCAGGTCGAACTCACTATCCATCTGCAGGTAATCAAAGGCCTTTTTTCCGTCTTCCATGGTGACCAGTTCCATGCCGAGATCCGCGGCAACACCCTTGTAGAAGAAGAGCATGGCCTTGGAGTCATCCGCGGCAAGAATTCGTTTTTCCTTGACCCCACCCTCGCCCAGGTTCAACTGCTGAATATCCTTGACTGCCTGGTCCCCGCCAATCCTCTCAAGTTCCGCCCGGAAGGCGCCAACGGCCTCATGGTCACCGGACTTTTGCAGGGCGGCAAGCAATGCGCCACGCTGCCCGCCATCTTTATACAGGGCGGCAAAAACCTGCCGGGCATGGGAGGTGACAATGGCCGAAAGCACCCTATCGCTCTGCACGTCGCCCTTGGCAATGGTCTCGCTCAGCACCTTGACCACTCCGGGATTGCAC
>JAZDIS010000413.1:0-2657 GCA_043804705.1 Pseudomonadota bacterium
GTTTCAGTCAACACTGTTCTCCGTTAAAAACAGACTGAACATGAATAAGGGACAAGACACGAGGATAACCGGGAATCCTGCCGGATCCTTTGCCTTGCCCCTTGCACCTTACAATCCGGTAGCAGCCATCTGCTTGCGCACCGCCGCCTCGGAATCCGCCATGGCCGCCTGTTCCTCGGCGGAGAGCTTGAACTGGATGATCCGCTCCACACCTTTATTCCCCAGCACCACCGGCACCCCGAGGAAACAGCCGGAGAAACCGAACTCGCCCTCCACATAGGCGGCGCAGGGCAGAACCCGCTTGCTGTCGGTGAGCACCGCCTCGGCCATCTCCACCGCGGCAAGACCGGGGGTATAAAAGGCGCTGCCGGTCTTGAGATGGTTGACGATCTCGGCCCCGCCGTGCTGGGTGCGGTGGACGATAGCGGCCAGCTCCTCAGCGGACAGCAGATCAGTGACCGGCACCCCGGCCACATTGGCCAGCCGGATCAGCGGCAGCATATTATCGCCGTGGATGCCCATGACCAGGGCGTTGACATCACGGGCCGCCACGCCCAGGGCCTCGGCCAGGAAGGTGCGGTAACGGGCGGAGTCGAGCACCCCGGCCATGCCGATCACCCGCTCCCTGGGGAAGCCGGTAACCTTGAAGGCCGTGTAGACCATGGCGTCGATGGGGTTGGTGACCACGATCAACACGCAATCCGGAGCATGCCTGGCCACCTGCTCGGCGCAGGACTTGACGATGGCCACGTTCTTGGCCAGAAGATCGTCCCGGCTCATCCCCGGTTTGCGGGCCAGGCCTGCGGTGATAATCACCACGTCGGAACCGGCCAGATCGGCGAAGTCGTTGGAGCCGGTGATCCGGTTGCTGAAACCGTCCACCGGCCCTGACTGGAGCAGATCCAGAGCCTTGCCCTGGGGTACCCCCTCCACCACGTCCAGCAGAAGGATATCGCCTAAGGAGCGGCTGGCGGCCCAGTGGGCGGCGGTGGCGCCGACATTGCCCGCGCCGATGATGGTGATCTTGTTTCTTCTCATGGAATGAACCTCTTTTTATCTGTGGTTATCGTAAAAATCCGCGATTATTATTGCGCGCCGTCTTTCCTGATCAACTCTTCCACCCGCTCCAGATCCTTGGGGGTATCCACCTCGATGGAATCGTGGGCCGTAAGCACCACCCGGATGCGGTAGCCGAACTCCAGGGCCCGGAGCTGCTCCAGCTTCTCGAACCGCTCCCATTCGCCCTCGGGCAGACCGACAAAGGTGAGCAAGAATCCCTTGCGGTAGGCGTAGAATCCCAGGTGTTTGTAGTAGGTGGGCGCCTCCGGCTCCTCGGGGTTGCGCTGGAAGGGGATGGAGGCCCGGGAAAAATAGAGGGCGTTGTTGTGCCGGTCGAACACGGTCTTGACGTGGTTGGGGTCGTTGATCTCCTCCTGACGCACGATCTTGTAGATCAGGGTGGACATGGGCAGGGCCGGATCTTCCAGCAGCGGCGTGGCCACCTGGGAAACCACCTCCGCCTCGAACAGGGGCTGATCGCCCTGGATGTTCACCACCACGTCCTGCTCACCGATCCCCATGAGACCAGCCGCCTCGGCCAACCGGTCGGTGCCGGAGACATGGCCGGAGCGGGTCATCACCACCTCGCCGCCAAAGGAGCGCACGCACTCGGCGATCCGCTCGTCGTCGGTGGCCACCGCCACCCGGGAGAGCAAGGCCACCGCCTTGGCCCGTTCGTACACGTGCTGGATCATGGGCTTGCCCGCAATCTTGGCCAGGGGCTTGCCCTCGAAGCGGTTGGAATGGTAGCGGGCCGGGATGATGGCCACAACTTTGGCTTGTGCTTTATGCTGGGTATCCATTATCTTCTCTGCTGTAAGTGGGGCTGTTTGGCCAAGGGGCCTGCGAAAAAACCTCCTGAATATACCATGTACAGGAAATGATGCACCGGGAAAAAGTCGCGCCCGGCTTTCCGCCCGCAACCTGGAGATGATCCGCGCCCGCCATGACCAGCCGCAGCCAGGAAAACCTCATCGCCGTCAGCCGGACGGATCCGGCGTTGGCCGACAAAGCCCGCACCCTGGCCGCGCAGCTGGGGTTACCGCTCTACAACCCGGAAGATCCCCCCCCTGCCCTGCTGCTGACCCTGACCCCGGGGAGGCTGGAGCTGCGCCAGACCACCAAGGGCGCGGAGGGGCCGCTGTGTATTGATTTCCTCGGCGGCCCCATCGAGTACCGCCGCAGGCAAACCACCAGCCGCAAGGAGGGGATTGCCAGGGCGGTGGGACTCAAGGGCGGGGCGAGCCTTGTGGTGCTCGATCTCACCGCCGGCCTGGGGAGGGACAGCTTTATCCTGGCCAGCCTGGGCTGCACGGTCCGGATGGTGGAACGCTCGCCCGTGGTGGCGGCCCTGCTGGCGGACGGCATCGAGCGGGCGAGGCTAGAACCGACGCTGGCCGGGATCATGGCCCGGATCAGCCTCATTACGGGCGACAGCATGGAGATCCTCCGCACCTGGCAGGGAGAACGGCCCGAAGTGGCGTACATCGACCCAATGTACCCGCACCGCGGCAAGAGCGCCCTGGTCAAAAAAGAGATGCGACTTATCCGAATGCTGGTCGGCGACGACGAGGACAGCGATGGCCTGTTGCACGCAG
>JAZDIS010000414.1:0-3236 GCA_043804705.1 Pseudomonadota bacterium
CGCGAATGAAAGCGAAATCCGAGTCTCCGAGCATTCGTCCCTGTATGACCAGACCGTTTGCCATGCCCGAAACATACAGAAAGACAAGAAATGAGTCCAGAAAAAAATCAAACTTTTTTTGCTTGCGTTTCGGGGGGGGGGAGAGACTATGCTCCGTACTGATGGAGTTGGCTGGGGCCAATTCCTTCAGGTGCCCGTCCGCTGCGGGCGGGCACCTGAATAGTTACTCGGACGGATTGCAGGCGGGCGAGTATAGCCCCGCCGGCGGCGCCCATGCGCAGCGCGTGGTAAACTGGCCGCCCCGTCCTGCTCCGGACGTGACGAGCCAATCCCTGGCCGATGCTCGATCAAAGAAGCCTTTATGAACCTGAACAGTGAGAAAAACAAACAGTTGATCCGCGGCATCTTTGCCGGCACAGCCGGACGCCATGCCTTTCTCTATCAGCCCCCCCTGATTCCGATGGCGGACGTGGGCGATTACACGCTGTCGAATCAACCGGTGCAGAACTGGGTGCCCTGGGTGGCGGAAAATTACCGGCGCAAGGTCGAGTCCCTGGAACGGCACCGGGACGACAGCGTGCCGACGGCCAAGCTGTCAACCGGCACACAACTTTTTGCCAATGCGTTCGGGTGCCGAGTGCACATTCCCCCCAATGACAATCCCTGCGCCATCCCCATGGTCAACTGCGCGGCCGATGCGGATAAACTGCAAGTTCCCGATATCTGGAAAACCGAGTGTCTCTACCGCGTATTTCAGCTCGGCGATGCGGTGCGCCGCGAATTGGGGCCGGACGTGGATCTGGGTATCTGCGACATGCAGACCGGTTTTGATACCGCCAATCTGATATGGGACAAAAACGACCTGCTCTGCGCGATGATGCTGGAACCCGACGCCGTAAAGCGCCTCAGCCGCAAATGCGCCTTGCTGCTGAAGACCTTCCTGATCGAATTGCGCAAGGAGTTTCCGACCATGAGCCCGTGTCATTGCCCGGGCAACTGGACGCCGCCTGAACTGGGACCCTGGGTGTCTAATGACGAAGTCGGAATCATGAGCCCGGAGATGTTCGAGGAATTCTGCCTGCCGGAGCTGAACGATCTGTCCGAGACGTTCGGCGGCATCGGCATGCATTGCTGCGCCGATGCCGAGCATCAGTTCCCCGGGTTCAATAAAATCAATAACTTCTATGGCTTCAACCGGGTTGCGTCCAAGCGCGGTTATCTGCCGTTACTGGAGCACTTTGGCGGGCCAAGCGGACCGGTGCACTGCCTGGCCTGGCTGTCCGAGGAAACGGTGGAACAACTGGTTGCCCGGGCGCCTGCCGGCACCCGCTTCATTTTCGTTCAACTGGGCCCGGACGACGAGGCCGGCGCCAGATGGCTGGCCAGAGGACGGGCGCTGTCGAATACGACGGCAGTGTAATAAGGATGACATTGATGAATCAGATGGGGAAATCTGCTTCTGGAACTCGGTTGACACCCAGACCACTATCGGCAGCGGCGATCTTGAAGCGATCGAGGGCGAAGCACATCGCCAGGTCTGGTATCTCGACAACTTCGGCGGCGGGTTTATGGTCAAGGCCTATCAGCAACCCGAATCCATAGGCATGACAATCGGGCAGGTCCTTGTCCGCTGTTCTTGGCACGTCGCGGCTGGCAAGGTCCCGACTCTCCGGGAGGTTCGGGACGGCCATACCTAAAACCCTGGTCGCCAAAGGCGCCGTCAGAGGCTGGTAAACCCGAATAACAATTTCTGTTAGATTATGATTACTTCTATTGGCGCAAGGGTGATTGAGGTTATCCCGCGTACCTATAACGTAAAAAGTGTGCGGGTTGCCGTTGATGCAGCGACAAATTTTAAGGCCGGACAGTTCTTGCGCGTTAAGCTCAATAATGATAACAACCTGCAGCGCTATCTGTCCTTCTCTAATTCTCCGACGGAAGAAGGTTATCTTGAATTTACCAAGAAGATAACCGCCAGCGACTTCTCGGCTGCATTCTCAAACCTTAATCCGGGGGATATTGTCTCTGTTGAATATCCTTACGGCGCTTTTACGCTTGAGCGCGCGCGGGGAAAAATCGCTTTTATTTCAGGCGGGATTGGGATTACCCCTATCCGGAGTATGTGCAAGTTTGCGGTAGATAAGAACCTGGGCTTGGACATCACGTTGCTTTACGCCAATAATGCCGTGCAGGATATTGCCTTTCGCAATGATTTTGAACGGATGCAGGCAGATTGCCCGCGTTTGCGGGTCATCCATGTTCTTTGCCAGCGCGAGGCGGAATTTTCGTGTGTTGTCGGCATGATAAATTCCGACATCATTCGGAAGGAGATACCGGATTACGCGGCTCGCACCTTTTTCACGTGCGGGCCGCCTTCCATGGTGGATGCGATGAAGACGCTGTTGAGGCAGGACCTGAATGTATCGCAGGATAAAATTATTGCCGAAAACTTCCAGGGGTATTGAGAGCAGGTGAGAGATGGGATGTTGTGCTTTATGCATGAGAAACTGCGATAACAAACAAGAATGTTTCTGCCCAAAGCGGACCAGCCGAGGCGGGAACCACGGATAGCACTGATATGGAATGGTTTAATCCGATCAAACCGGCTCCCTTCCCATCCGTGTCATCAGTGTAATCAGTGGTTGATTTTTTTGGGTTGCCACGTCTGTGGCAAAGTGGCCCCTTGCCCCGCTGCGGGGCGACGGGGTGGGCATAGCCTGCGTTGGTATGCAGTATATAGAGGTATCGGGTTTCGCATGTTGACTGGCGGAATCAGGCCAAAACACCGCCGTCCGGCACGGCGGATGAGTCGATCAGGCCGGATGGCTCTGTCCATAACCTGGTGGCCATCAAGCCCGGTAAAAAAATATGGTAATTCTTCACTCTGCGCGAAGCCGACCGGCTGGCGGTCTTTGAAAAGGGCAAAATCGTGGAAACCGGCACGCACGCGGAACTGATGGCCAGGGAAAACGGCGTCTTCCGCCGCCTGGCCGAAACGCAAAGCGCGATGAACAAGATTGTCGTCTACAAATGAGTGCGAAACCGCCCAGGACGGCTACCGGTATGAACCGGATGTCGAACGCCTGGACGCGCACAGCCGGGAGCTGTTTGAACGCATCCGCTGAGATCCTGTGCGAAGCCTGTCAGGGCTGCGTCATTCTACCCCATGAACGCCGCGTGACCTGCCCGCAGTGCTACAGCGTTGCAGGCGGGGGGCATGCAACCTACAGAAATGG
>JAZDIS010000415.1:0-2803 GCA_043804705.1 Pseudomonadota bacterium
CGGCACCCTTGCCGGCGGCATTGCCCATGATTTCAACAATATCCTTGCCGCCGTCATGGGCTACACGGAGTTGGCCATGATGGATCTGCAACAGAATGTGCCTGCCTATGCCAAGCTGGCGGAAGTGACCAAGGCAGGCAAACGGGCCAGGGATCTGGTGGCGCAGATTCTTACTTTCAGCAGGCACAGCGAGGCAAGGCGGGAACCCCTTGAGCTGCGGGGTATAGTCAAGGAGGCCCTGAAGCTTCTCCGGGCCCCCCTGCCCAGTACCATGGAAATGAAGCAGGAAATAAGCGCCCAGCCTTGTTGGGCCTTGGCTGATCCGGTGCAGATCCATCAGGTGCTGATGAATCTCTGTATCAACGCCTCCCATGCCATGCGCGGCAGGGAGGGCGTCCTCACGGTCACCCTTGCCCCCGAAGATATCGACGAATTCCGCGCTGCCTTGAACCCGGATCTGGGACCCGGCCCCTATGTTCATCTTGAGGTACGGGATACCGGGCAGGGGATGGGGCAGGATTTGGTAGCGAGGATATTTGAGCCTTTTTTTACCACAAAACAAGTCGGGGAAGGAACCGGTATGGGGCTTGCCGTGGTGCATGGGATTATGAAAAGCCATCAGGGTGCCATGGAGGTTGCGAGTGTTCTCGGCCAGGGAACGGTTTTTGATCTTTACTTCCCCCGCATCACCGAGGTAGGGGAGATCGGCAGTGTTCTTGGCGATTCGCAGATTTCCCGGGGCACGGAACGCATCCTGTTTGTGGATGATGAGCCTGCCTTGGCCGAATTGGGGAAGCAGGTGCTTGGGATCTTGGGATACCAGGTGCAGGCCCATGGCGACAGCCGGGAGGCCTGGGCGCGGTTTGTCGTTGAGCCGGATGCTTTTGATCTG
This sequence comes from Pseudomonadota bacterium, assembly GCA_043804705.1. Classification (GTDB taxonomy): domain Bacteria; phylum Desulfobacterota; class Desulfobulbia; order Desulfobulbales; family Desulfurivibrionaceae; genus Thiovibrio. Next base: position 893 of record JAZDIS010000415.1, read on the forward strand.
GTTATCACTGATTTGACCATGCCGGGGATGACCGGTGCCCAGCTTGCCCAAAAAATCCTGGCCCTGCGTCCCGGGATCCCGATTATCATGACCACGGGCTACAGCGATATCCTTACCGAGGAAGAGGCCCTGGAGCTGGGGGTGCGTGAATACCTGCTCAAGCCTTTGAGTGCCGCAAGGCTGGCAGAGGTTGTGCGGCGGGTGCTTGATGCCGATGGGCAGGCGGAATAATAAAAAAATCTGCTCCTGCCGGAGGCGCAAAAGCATACCGAATATCCTGGGTTGCCGGAATTGTGGTGCCTCTGATGCACGATTATCGAGGGGATGCACTACTGGAGGAGGGCTTATGAACCTGTTTGCGCGATTGCAGGGGGTGAAGGTGCTACTGGTTGAGGATGATCAGTGGATCAGGGATTCTCTGCGCCGTTTTTTTGCCAATGAAAATTGCGCGCTCATGGTGGTTGAGAGCGGGGAAGACGCCTTGGAGATCGTCAAGGGCAATGGTTGCGACATCATCATCACCGGCTACCGTCTGCCCGGCATGGATGGCCTTGAATTTTTGAAAAGGGCGGAGCGCATTAATGCCCGCTTAAAAAAAATCCTGCTTACATCCGACATGAGCGAAGCCGTTATTTCCGAGGCCTTCCGGCTCGGGGTGCATGAATTCATCGAAAAACCTTTTTCCACGGAGGAGATGGAAGAGGCCCTTGTCCGAATCCTTGAGAAAAAGATCATCGGCAACGGCCAAGATCCGCTCAAAACGCCGTAACGCCCAGGGGGGCATAACTGAAGGAGGTGTACCATGATGGATCTTATCCCAAGTAAACCGTAAGGGGAAATGAAGAAGCTGGCCCCCTGGGCTTTTTGCCTGTCAAACCAAGATTCCCGTGGCGATTCAAGACAACCTTTTTTTGAGGAGTACAGCATGGCCCAAATAACCCTGCAGGGAAATTCTCTCCAGACCATCGGCGAATTGCCGGAACGCGGCGTCAAGGCCCCTGATTTTCTTCTGACCAGAACGGATTTGAACGATGTGCGGCTCGGGGATTTCGCCGGCAAGCGGCTGGTGCTGAACATCTTCCCCAGCATTGACACCCCGGTCTGCGCCACCTCGGTCCGCCACTTCAATGCGGCGATAAACGCCCTGACCAACGTCGTCTGTCTGTGTGTCTCCCGGGATCTGCCTTTTGCGCATGCCAGATTTTGCGGGACAGAGGGGCTGGACAGGGTGGTGTCTCTTTCGGAACTGCGGGACAGCGAATTTGGCGATAGCTACGGGGTTCGCATTACCAGCGGCCCTCTGGCTGGTCTGCTGGCCAGAGCTGTTGTCGTGTGTGATGAGAATGGCACGGTGATTTACAGTCAGCTGGTGAAGGAAATCAAGGATGAGCCGGATTATGACGCAGCCTTGGCTGTATTGCGCTGAATATGGGCAGTAGTCTTGACGGGGCTTTCCCGCATGAGAGAGCCTGGTGTTTTTTTCGTATTTTCCGGGAGCAGGTTTTAGCGGCCTGACGCTCCAAGCCCGGCGGCATCCTTGATGTTTGCCCCGTTGAGATTGGCGTTGTTCAGGTCAGCCTTGTAGAAGTCAGCCCCTTCCAGATTGGCATTTTCCAGATTGGCCCCGGCAAGGTTCGCACCCTTGAGGTTGGCCCCTTCCAGATTGGCGCCACGCAGGTTCGCCCCGGAGAGATTGCTGCGCTCGAGAGCAGCCCCTTTCAGTTTTTTTCCGGCGAGATCCAAACCGGCAAGATTGCACTCCATGCAACGGTTGAGTTGCAGGAGCTTTTCCAGATCCGCGTTGATCGCTACGTTGATGCTGTGCGCACCTCGGCTGCCACCCAGGATCAGCAGCGTCTTCACCCCACTGGCCAGGCCCAATTGTTCGCGAGCCGAATAGCGGTACTCCTC
>JAZDIS010000416.1:0-3463 GCA_043804705.1 Pseudomonadota bacterium
TTGAAACTGGCCCTTCCCTGGGTGATGGATTTCAGGGCTGTGGTGTACTTGTACTGCTCGGCCAGCGGGGTCAGTGCCTTAATCACCTGGTAGCGCCCCTGGGTTTCCATGCCGCCGATGATCGACCGCCGCGTCTGGAGATCGCCCATCACCTCGCCCATCACCTCTTCCGGGACCATGATCTCCATCTCGTAGATGGGTTCGAGGATAAGCGGATCCGCCTGCTTGAACGCCTCTTTGAAGGCCTGGGCTCCGGCGATCTTGAAGGAGATGTCGTTGGAATCCACCGCGTGCATCTTGCCGTCGAAGACCATGACCCGCACGTCCCGCACATGGGAGCCGGTCATGGGCCCTTCCTGCATCTTCTCCATGACCCCCCGCTGGATGGAAGGCAGGTACTTGCCATCGATGACCCCGCCCACGATGCAGTTGTAAAACACGAGCTTGCCGCCCCAGGGCAGGTCGATCTCCTCGCGGCCTCGCACGTTGAGATCAGTGGGATCGGGAGACCCCTCCACATGGGGCTCGATGCGCATATGCACCTCGGCGAACTGGCCCGAACCGCCGGACTGCTTCTTGTGGCGGTACATGGCGGTGGCCGGCCTCTGAATCGTCTCCCGGTAGGGAATCCTGGGCTCCTCAAATTCGGTCTTGATCCCGTAGACCTGCTCCAACCGCCAGCGGGCCACCTGCAGGTGCAGCTCGCCCTGGCCCCCAGAGGATCAGCTGCTTCACCTCCGAGGCAAACTCGGCCTTGAGGGTCTGGTCCTCGGTCTGCATGTCGCGCAGCGCCTCACCCAGCTTTTCGTCGTCCTTTTTCTCCTTGGCCACGATGGCCATACGGATGCGCGGTTCGGGAAACTCGATGGGCGCCAGCCCCACCCGCCTCTCCTTGGCATGGAGGGTGTGGTTGGTGCTGGTGCCTCTCATCTTCAAGGTCGCGCCGATGTCGCCGGCGGAGAGCTTCTTCACCTGGTTGCGCTCCTTGCCGTCCATAATGAAGAGCTGGGCCAAGCGTTCGGTGTCCCCGGTCTGGTAGTTGACCAGGTCCTGCCCCTCGCTCACCTCGCCGGAACAGACCTTGAAAAAGGTGATCTTGCCGAGATAGGGCTCAACCAGGGTCTTGAAAACAAAGAGCACCGGCGGCCCGGACGGATCGCAGGCGAGCTCCCCCCCGTCCAGGGTCTGCTCCGGCAACATCTCGTGGGCGGTGGGGGCCACGTTGTCGATAAAGCCCATCATCCGGCCGCTGCCCATGTTCTGCTTGGCGGACAGGCAGAAGACCGGAAAAAGCGACCGGTTGCGCATGCCGATCTTGAGCCCGGTGCGCATCTCGTCCTCATCCAGGCTGCCCTTCTCAAAATACAGCTCCATCAGGGCCTCGTCGTTTTCCGCCGCCTTTTCCACCAGCTCGTTATGGAGCTGCTCGGCCCGCTCCTTCTCGCTCTCGGGAATGGGCAGCTTCTCCGGCTTTCCGCCCTCGGGCGGAAAGCGGTACATGGTCATCTTGAGCAGATCAATGATGGCGTTGAAGCCCACGCCCTGATTGACCGGATACTGCATGAGCACCGCCGCCGGGCCAAAGCGTTCCTGGATGGAAAAAACCGCCTCGTCATAGGCGGCCTTGGGATGATCCACCTGATTGATCGCGAAGATGGTGGGCTTGCCGAATCGTTCCACCGAATTCCAGACCAGCTCGGTGCCCACCTCCACCCCGTACTGAGCGTTGATCAACATGACGCAGGTATCCGCCACCCGCAGGGCGGCAACGATCTCGCCCACGAAATCGTCCAAGCCGGGAGTGTCGATGATGTTGATCTTGTAATCCCGCCATTCGGTGTGCAGGGAGGTGGCGTACACGGAGTTGCCCCGTTCGTGCTCGATCTGGTGATAATCGGAGATGGTATTTTTATCCTCGACCGCGCCGCGTCTCTTGGTAAGCCCCGCTTCGAAAACCATGGTCTCGGCCAGGGTTGTCTTGCCGGATTTGACACTGCCCAGCAAAACGATGTTCTTGATATGCTTGTCGTCATAGACTTTCATGCGGCGCCACCTCTCTCGGTCAATATAATTTCCATCCTGCCCAGCAGGGGCCGGCAGGGTAAAAGGCATCAGGTCCAGAATAACAAAAAAGAGGGGGCGGCGGCAGATTTTTTTCCTGGGGCCAGGCAGTTTTTTCGCGACCAGGCGCGGGTGCTTGCGGATGTTGGCATTCCGCGCTGCCTCATGGTATATTGCCGCCTTGCAGCCCTCCCGGATTCGCATGCACAACAGCACAAAGGAGTATCTTCTTGCCTACCACCTTCCAGGCCATGGTCGTAACGCAAACCGCCTCCGGCCAATTCCAGCGGGCCATCGTCACCAGAACCCTGGCCGATCTGCCCCCGGGCGAGGTTCTGATCCGGGTGCGCTACTCTTCGCTCAATTACAAGGACGGACTGTCCGCCTCGGGCAACCGGGGCGTGACCCGCCGCTACCCGCACACCCCCGGCATTGACGCCGCCGGCGAAGTGCTGGAAAGCGCCTCGCCGGATTTCTCCCCCGGAGACGCGGTCATGGTCTCCTGCTATGATCTCGGTATGAATACGCCGGGCGGCTTTGCCCAGTGCATCCGGGTGCCGGCCAAGTGGGTCATGCCGCTACCCGCCGGGCTCACCCTACGGGAGAGCATGATCTACGGCACCGCCGGTTTTACCGCAGCCCAATCCGTTGACCGATTGCAGCGTCACCCGGTGTTGCCGGAACAGGGCAAGGTTCTGGTCACCGGCGCCACCGGCGGCGTGGGCAGCATGGCCGTGGCCATGCTTTCCTTAAGCGGCTTTTCCGTTGCCGCCGCAACCGGGAAACCGGAACAGGAACAATTTTTACGCGCCCTGGGCGCCCAGGAGATTGTCCCGCGGGAAAACAGCATCGACCGCAGCAACCGGATGCTGCTCAAGGGAAAATGGGCTGGGGTGATCGACACGGTGGGAGGAGAGATCCTGGCCACGGCCATCAAGTCCACCCGCTATGGCGGCGCGGTCACCTGTTGCGGCAATGTTGCCTCCCCGGACCTGCCCCTGAACGTCTACCCTTTTATATTGCGGGGGGTGAGCCTTCTCGGCATTGACAGCGCTGAATGCCCCATGGCGGTTCGCATTCCCGTCTGGCAAAAAATCGCCACCGTCTGGCGATTGCCGAACCTGGAACGGGTTAGCACGGAGATATCGCTCAAAGAGCTTGACCGGCATATCGATTATATTTTACAAGGAAAGCAGAAGGGCCGGGTGGTCCTCAATCTTGATGCCTGACCCTCGCTTTTCTCCCTGTCTTCTGAAAGGAAACCGCCATGCGTCTGCACACAACCATCCTGCTCGCCCTTGTCCTCGGCCTGGCTTCCGGATGCGCCAGCCTGCTCCCCGTGGCAAAGACCACGGACGAATCCCGCTGGGATAGCTTTGATCAGGTCAAGGCCTCCTTTGAT
>JAZDIS010000417.1:0-5401 GCA_043804705.1 Pseudomonadota bacterium
CGGAAAAGGCGGCAAAAAGTTTGGCCGCCAATCCGGAACGCGCGGTGCTGATGCCCAAGTTCGTCATGGCCTTTTCCAAGGGTGGCACAACCCAGCTGCGATTTTTAAGTTACAGCGGCTGGGACATCAGCGCGGTGGTCAACGATGAGGTTTTCCCCGGTTCGCTGGCCGAATCCTTTCAGAAGATTCGCGAGATGATTGACGAGGCGCGATAACGCCGAGGCGTGTGTGTTTTCTGTAAATTCGAGATCGCGAGGAATATCTCCATGTGGAATTTTTTGATCAAGATCAATAAGCGGCTGGTGGTGGTTATTCCGGCCATGATGGCGGCGGGCTACCTCTTTGGACTCGGCGCCGCCCCCGCATCTTTAACCATTCTCAAGGCACTGATCCTGCCCTTCACCTTTCTCATGGTCTACCCCATGATGGTGACCTTGAATATCAAGGCCCTGCAGGAGGGGATCAAGAATGTCCGGCTACAGCTTTTTGCCCAGAGCCTCAACTTCCTCGTGGTCCCTTTTGCCGCCTATGGCCTGGGGCTGATTTTTTTCCGGGATCAGCCGTACATGGCCCTGGGATTGCTCCTTGCCTCCCTGCTCCCCACCAGCGGCATGACCATCTCCTGGACCGGCCTTGCCAAGGGCAATCTTGCCGCCGCCGTCAACATGACCGTCATCGGCCTTACCCTGGGCTCGCTGGCCACCCCCTTCTATGTGCAGGCGCTCATGGGCGCCAGGGTGGAGGTGGATCTGCTGCTGGTGGTCAAGCAGATTATGGTCATCGTCTTTCTCCCCATGGCTCTCGGCTATCTCACCCGGCAGGTCTTTTTAAAAAAATACGGGGAGCAGGAGTTTAAAAAGACCTGGGCGGTCCGTTTCCCCTCCCTATCCACGGTGGGTGTGCTGGGCATTGTTTTTGTGGCCATTGCCCTGAAAGCCAGGGGGATTTCGGAAAACCCGGCCATTCTCGGCGGGATTTTAGTGCCGCTGCTCATCATGTATGGCTTGAATTTCGGTCTGAGCACCGTGATCGGCAGGATGTTTTTTAAGCGCGGCGACGGCATTGCCCTGGTGTACGGCACGGTGATGCGCAACCTTTCCATCGCCCTGGCCATTGCCATCAACGCCTTTGGTGCCCAAGGCGCGGATGCCGCCCTGGTCATCGCGGTAGCCTATATCATTCAAGTCCAATCCGCAGCCTGGTATGTGAAATTCAGCGATATGATTTTCGGGCCACTGTCCGGTGCGGAATAAAGAGCGCACCAAAAAAATCAACCCGCAGCAAAGCGGAAGGAGAAATACCATGGATAAGAAAAAACGGATAGCGGTTCCCTCAAACAACCCTGGCGGACTTGAGGGCGGACGTTCCGAGCACTTCGGGCATTGTGATCTGTTTACCCTGGTCGATATCGAAAATGGCAAGGTCGTTGGCGTGGATACGGTTGCCAGTGTCGAGCATGGGGCAGGCGGATGCCTGGAACCGGTGGGCATGCTGAAAGAGCATGGGGTGCACGCCATTCTCGTGGCGGGGATGGGAGCGAGGCCGCTCCAAGGCTTCGCCCAGGTCGGCATTGAGGTCTATTTTGCTGCCAGGCATGCCTTTTCAACGGTTGCCGAGGTTGTCTCCGGCATGGTTGAAAACAAGCTGGTTTTGATGGAGCCCACCCAAGCCTGCCAGGGACACGGTAACTGTCACGGTAAGGGGCACTGAACTCCCCCCTTGATTTCTTCCTGGAGCGGGGGGCTGTCTTCGATTATGAGGGCAGCTCCCTCCACCAGGGCCTGGGCAACCTTGCGCCTGGCTGTGGTCAGAATTCTCTGCACCGTTCCCCGTGATATTCCCATGCTGCTTCCGGCCTGCTCCTGGGTCAAACTCTGTAAGTCGCAGAGCCGCAAGGCTTCCAGCTCATCCAGAAGAAGAGAAATATGTTTCAATTCCGCCAGGGGGATGCGGGCGGGCTTGAAGGCCTTACCGCATCTTGAGCCTTCGCAGTGGCGTATCTTTTTTGGTCTCGGCACAGGAGCTTCCTCGCGGGTAAGTCATCGGAACCTAATAACCTTGGCATCGTCTGTATAACAAGAGTGGTTTGGCTTCAAGGGGTGGCTTCACTGTACAGGAAAAAAGAAAGGAGATAAACACCTTCGTCCGCTTGCTCGCTCAGGAGAAAAAAACGCAGCAAATGAGGATGCCGCCCTCGCTGCATTGTCTTCGGAAACAGGCTGGCAAGTACCGTGTGGTAAAGGAAGAGGGCAAAGAGCCCTGCAGATAAAAAGAGGGGCTTAAAGCATGTCATTTTTTATTGACAAAGAATGCGGCACTGGCTATGGTCCTCTGACTGAATCACTGTTCACATTTTGTATGTAAGCTACAATTGCCCTGCCTCGAAAGCACCCATTCTGTGCTGCGAGTGGGAATTATCGGTGCGGAGCGAACGGTTTATTTATTAGGAACCTATTAATTTACCTTAAGTAAGGGAGGAATCGACAATGCCGAAGCATGATACGCCTTTGTTGGACGAGCTCGAAAAAGGCCCGTGGCCGAGTTTCGTCACTGACCTGAAGCGTCAGGCAGAGAAAAAACCCGAATGTTTTGATATTCTGGGTCAGCTTGAGCTGTCTTTCAAGGACAAGATTACCCATTGGAAACACGGCGGAATCGTTGGTGTTTTCGGTTACGGCGGCGGTATCGTCGGCCGTTATTCGGATGTGCCGGAGCAGTTCCCCGGCGTAGCCCACTTCCACACCGTACGTCTGAATCAGCCTTCCAGTAAGTTTTACAGCAGCGCGAAGCTCCGCGACATCTGCGACCTCTGGGAGAAGTACGGTTCCGGCATGACCAACATGCACGGTTCCACCGGCGACTTGGTTCTGCTCGGCACCACCACCCCGAACCTGGAGCCCCTGTTTTACGATCTGACCCATAATTTGAATCAGGATCTCGGCGGTTCCGGCTCCAACCTGCGTACCCCGGAATGCTGCCTCGGCAGAGCCCGTTGCGAGTGGGGTTGCTACGACACCCAGAATCTCTGCCACAGCCTGACCATGCATTATCAGGACGAGATTCATCGTCCCGCTTTCCCCTACAAGTTTAAATTCAAGTTCTCCGGTTGCCCCAACGATTGCGTTGCCGCCATCGCCCGTTCCGATTTTGCTGTTATCGGCACTTGGCGTGACGATATCCGCATCGATCAAGCTGCGGTCAAGGGCTACATCAACGGCGAATTCATCCCGAATGCCGGCGCACACTCCGGCAAGGACTGGGGTAAGTTCGACATCAAAACCGAGGTTCTTGACCTCTGCCCCACCGGTTGCATGTGGATGGAAGGCGATACCCTCAAGATCGACAACTCAGAATGCACCCGTTGCATGCATTGCCTCAACGTAATGCCCCGTGCGCTGCGTCCCGGCTTAAAGCAGGGCGCAACCATCTGTGTAGGCGCCAAGGCCCCGATTCTTGACGGTGCCCAGTTCGCCACCATGACCGTTCCTTTTGTTGAGGTCAACCCGGATAGCGAGTTCGCAGAGATCATCGAAGTGATCGAAAAGGTCTGGGATTGGTGGATGGAAGTCGGCAAAAACCGTGAGCGCGTCGGTGAGACCATCATGCGTATTGGTCTGCCCACCTTCCTCAAGGTTATGGAAATCACCCCCGTGCCGCGGCATGTGAAAGAGCCCCGCTCCAACCCCTATGTGTTCTGGCAGGAAGACGAGGTTGAAGGCGGCTGGGAACGTGATGTCGTTGAATTCCGCAAGCGTAATGCACAGTAAGGTGCAGAGCTGTTGCGGGTACTATGAACTTATTTGACTTTACGATATAAGGAGGAATTATCATGGGTTACGATCCAGAGAATCCGATGGCCGACAGAATCACAGACATCGGTCCGCCACATTACGAGCAGTTTTTTCCGCCGGTGGTAAAGAAGAACTACGGAAAATGGCTGTACCACGAGATCCTGCAGCCCGGCGTTTTGATGCACAAGGGCGAGAGCGGCGACGAGTGCTATACCGTGCGCGTTGGCGCGGCCCGTCTCATCAGTATCGAACTGATCCGTGAGATGTGCGACGTTGCCGATAAGCATTGTGATGGCTATCTCCGTTGGACCACCCGGAACAATGTTGAGTTCATGGTGGACTCCAAGGCCAAGGTTCAGCCCCTGCTGGATGACCTGAAGGGCCGCGGCAACCGTTTCCCGGTTGGCGGCACCGGCGCTTCCGTCAGCAACTGCGTACACACCCAGGGTTGGGTTCACTGTCATACTCCGGCTACCGACGCTTCCGGCGTTGTTAAGGCGGTTATGGACGAGCTGTTTGACTACTTCGTCAGCCACAAGCTGCCGGCCCAGGTCCGTGTTGCCTTGGCCTGCTGCCTGAACATGTGCGGCGCGGTTCATGCTTCCGATATCGCCATCCTCGGCGTGCATCGTAAACCGCCGATGATCGACCACGATGCGATCAGCGGTCTCTGCGAGCTGCCTCTGGCCATCTCCGCCTGTCCTCTGGGCGCGGTTAAGCCTGCTACTGCGAAGAACAGCAAGGGTGAGGACGTAAAGTCCGTAAAGGTAAACGCCGAACGCTGCATGTTCTGCGGTAACTGCTACACCATGTGTCCGGCCATGCCTTTGGCTGATCCGGATGGTGACGGTATCGCCATCTTGGTTGGCGGCAAGGTTTCCAATTCCAGGTCCATGCCGATGTTCTCCAAGCTGGTTATTCCCTTCCTGCCCAACACTCCGCCCCGTTGGCCAGAGACCGTTGCCGCAGTGAAGAATATCCTTGAGACTTACGCCAAGGACGCCCGCAAGTACGAGCGTGTTGGTGAGTGGGCCGCCCGGATCGGCTGGGAGAAATTCTTCGAAAAGACCGGTATCCCCTTCACCATCAAGTCCATTGACGATTATCGTCTGGCTTATGATACCTGGAGAACATCCACCCAGTTCAAATTCACCAGCCATATCAAGTAAGGTGAACGGTCTTCACTAGAAGCAGGGTCAGTAGTTCCTTTGTTCAGCGAACTACTGGCCTTGTTCCGTGGTTGTTGATGTGCTTGCGTAAAACCTTATTAAAAGGAGTAAGTACCATGGCATTAAGCAAAGACGAATTGAAAGCCAAAATTCTTGAAAAAGCGTTGACCGGTCCCAAGGCCCAGCTCTATGTAAAGGATTTTTATGCCTGTGATCCGGAAGCCGGCCCCCGTGATGTGAAAAATGCGGCCAACGATCTGGTAAAGGAAGGCAAAATGGACTTCTGGTCCAGTGGCAGTACCACCATGTACGCTGCAAAAGGCCGGGCCAAAGACGAAGAACATCGTTAATTTTTTTGGTTTTTCAGCTGGGATATGAAAAATGCAGAGGTTTTCCTCTGCATTTTTTTTTGCTTATATTTTATTTGGGTAATAAGGGGCG
>JAZDIS010000418.1:0-5373 GCA_043804705.1 Pseudomonadota bacterium
CGAACACCTACCCCATGACCACCGAAATCGCCATGCAGATAGGCAGAGCTCTCGCTTTTCTGATCAAGGACATGCGCCACGGCCACCGGATTGTCATCGGCAAGGACACCCGCCTTTCCTGCTACATGATCGAAAATGCCCTGGCCGCAGGCATTTGCTCCATGGGGGTGGACATCCTCCTGGTCGGCCCGCTGCCCACTCCGGGCATCGCCTTTATCACCACCAGCATGCGAGCCGACGCCGGGGTGGTTATCTCCGCCTCCCACAATCCCTTCCAAGACAATGGCATCAAAATCTTCGCCAGAAACGGCTTCAAGCTCCAAGACGATCTAGAATTGGAGATCGAGGATCTGGTCTTCTCCGAGAAGATGCCGGCCCTGCGGCCCGTGGCCGAGAAAGTGGGCCGCGCCACCCGGATTGATGACGCCAAGGGCCGCTACATCGTCTCCCTGAAGAACACTTTTCCCCAGCAATATACCCTGGACGCCTTTCACATCGTGCTGGACTGCGCCAACGGAGCCACCTACGGGGTTGCCCCCCACGTTTTCGAAGAGCTGGGCGCCACCGTCACCACCCTCTCGGCAGAGCCGGACGGCACCAACATCAACCGCGATTGCGGCGCCCTGCACCCGGAACACATGGCCGCCAAGGTCCGGGAACTCGGGGCGGACATCGGCATCGCCCTGGACGGCGACGGCGACCGGATCATCGTGGCGGATGAACACGGCAATATCGTGGACGGCGACCATATCATGGCCATCTGCGCCGCCGACCTGATGAGCCGCAAGAAGCTGAAGAAGAAAACCCTGGTCGCCACGGTGATGAGCAACCTCGGCCTGGAGGTCGCCATGCGGCGCATGGGCGGCGCCATGGTCCGCACCCAGGTCGGCGACCGCTACGTGGTGGAAGAGATGCGCAGGTCCGGCTACAATTTCGGCGGGGAACAGTCGGGGCATCTGGTGTTCATGGAGCACAACACCACCGGCGACGGCATCCTCGCCGCGCTCCAGTTGCTGGCGGTAATGATCAAAAAGCGCAAACCCCTGTCCGAGCTGGCCACCATCATGGAAAGCTTTCCCCAGGTGCTCAAGAATGTCCGCACCGCCGAAAAAATCGACACCGCCCGCATTCCCGGCTTCAGCAAAAAACTCAAAGCCCTGGAAAAGAAACTGGGCACGGATGGCCGTATCCTCGTCCGTCCCTCCGGAACCGAACCGGTTATCCGGGTCATGGTGGAGGGCAAGGACGCCGCACTGATCAACGCCATGGCCGACGAACTCTGCGAGATGATCCGCAAGACCGGCACCGCCGAAGCGTAATCCCAGCGTCTTGCCGAGCAACCCATGAAGACCCGACTCGACCAACTCCTGCTCCTGCAAGGACTGGCCCCCACCCTCCAAAAGGCCCGGGCTCTGATTGCCGCGGGCCAGGTGCTGGTAAACGACCAGTTGGCCGACAAGGCCGGCTCGCTTTTTGCCGAGGACTGCCGGATCCGGCTTAAGGGAAAGGCCTGCCCCTATGTGAGCCGGGGCGGGCTCAAACTGGCGGCCGGGCTGGACCATTTCCAGATCGACCCGGCAGGACTCGTCTGCGCCGATATCGGCGCCTCCACCGGAGGCTTCACCGATTGCCTGTTGCAGCGCGGAGCCGCCAAGGTGTATGCGATTGATGTCGGCTATGGCCAGCTGGCCTGGGGACTGCGGCAGAATCCACGGGTGGTGGTAATGGAGAGGACCAACGCCAGAAACCTGAAAATCGGCGACCTCGAAGAGCCCCTTGACCTTGCGGTGATCGACGCTTCGTTCATTTCCCTCAAAACGCTGCTGCCGCCGTTGCTTGTTTTTTTCCCGGGAGCCATCCGGGTGCTGGCCCTGATCAAACCGCAATTCGAAGTCGGCAAAGGCCAGATCGGCACGGGCGGAGTCGTCCGCGACAGCGATCTGCACGCGAAGGTGATTGAAGAAATCCGGGGATTTGCCGACGGGCTCGGCCTCGTTCCGGTTGGCGTCAGCCCATCCCCGATCCTCGGCCCCAAGGGGAATCGGGAGTTTTTGATCTACCTTATCTCTGAAACACTATAGCGCTTGCCGCGCCAGAAAAAATCATCCCGCTGGCGTCCCGACAGATCGTTGGCAAAGCGGGCGATCAAACCGGAATCAACAGCCAGATCACAGAGGTCCCCATCCAGTTCCCCCCGCCCAACCAGCCCTTCCAGAATACCCATGGCTTCGGAAAGCATTTTCCCGGACTTGTAAGGCCGATCCGCGGCGGTCAACGCTTCCAGCACATCGGCCAGGGCCAATATTCTCGCAGGCAGGGGAATGGCGCCGTTCTCAAGCCCTCGAGGATATCCGGTGCCGTTCAACTTTTCATGGTGCATGCCGGCGTAGGCCGGGACATTACGAAGTTTTTTCGGAAAGGGCAAACTCTCCAACATCCTGATGCTCATTTCCACATGATGGTTCATCACCTTGCGTTCCGCCGCAGTCAAGGTGCCTCTGGACACGCAAAGATTTTCGACCTCATCCGGAGCGAGCAAGGGCAGCTCAATCCCGCTCATGGCATAGGTTATCCCTGAGAGCCGCCGCACTTTCTCGATGCTTTCCGCAGGCAATCCCTCGCCTCCCAGATTGATCCTATCGAGAAAATTAACGATCTCCTGCCACTCCTCCTTTTTTTCAACAGGCGGCGAAACGGAACGTGTTTCCTTTCTCGGGCAGGGTTCGTTTGCCAGCCGGGCAAGCTCATCATTCAATCTTGAGATCTCCACCCGATGCCGAACCAGTTCTATCCGGTCGAAGATGGTCTGAAGCTTGGTCGCCTTGTCCATGAGATGTTCAGGCGTGGTGATCTTCCCCACGTCATGGAGCCAGGCCGCCATCCTGATTTCAGCAAGCTCGTCGGCGTTGAAGCTGACCGGGGCAAACTTGCCGGTGTCGGCCCTGTTCACCTCCAGGGCGATCTGCTCGGTGAGATTGGCGACCCGGAAGACATGTCCTGCCGTATAGGGGGATTTTTCGTCAATGGCGTCGCCGATTGTCCGCACAAAAGCGTCCAGCAGATTTTCAAGTCCCCGGACCAACCGCATTTTGGTTATGGCAATGGCCGCCTGGGAAGCCAGGCTCATGACCATCCCCACCTCATCCTCGGAAAAGGGCACAACCGCGCCGGTCTCCCGGTCCTTGGCATTGAGAAGCTGCAACACCCCGATAACCTCATCCTCATGATCCCGCAGGGGGATCACCAGCATCGAGCAGGAGCGATACCCCGTGGAGGCATCAAAATCACGGGTTCCCTGAAAATCGAAGCCTTCGGCGTCATAGACGTCGGGAATATTAACCGGCACACCGGCAAGGGCGCAGTGGGCGGAAACGTTGCGGTGATTCTCCCGGTTGTCCTCAAGGCGCAGCGGCACGGGAGGCCAGGAGATGGCTTCCCCGCGTCCTCCCATGAACACCCCAAGCGAATCGTTCTGGACAATGACAAAATCAAGGGTCTCCCGCTCGTTCTCCTTGATGTACAGGGTACCGCCATCGGCATTGGTGAAGTGCCGGGCCTCCCGGAGGATCCTTTCCAGAAGCCAGTCGATGTTCTTTTCCGAGGAGAGCCCCAAGCCGATCTTTACCAGTTGAGACAGATGATTCCCCTGGCCTTCGCTGAACTCCCGGACCTCTTGGATAACCCGATCGGCAAGCCCGGCGACCACCTCCGCCGGAACCTCGAGCATTGCCTGGCCGGCATAGTCTTCGATTCCTTGCACGATCTTCCGCATGAGCAGATCCACTGCCGGTTGCCTGCTGACCAGAGCCTTATCCGGAAAAGTATCCATGGCCTTTATCCTTGCCCGAGGCGGTAGTTCTATTCTGCACATCTTCCTGCCCGGCCAGTGGCGAGACCACATTTTTTTTGGGCCGGACAAATCCATTATACGGCAGAACACGATGGCAAGCAATTTACATTAAGATGATAAGCACCGTCGTCGCCTGTCCATTGCCCAGAAGGCAAAAGGCCTCGGAGACGGTTGACTTGCCGGAGCGAAAATGCTACCTTGGGTGCGGTGCAATACCCAGGCCTGTTCAGCATTTTCCCGCACCCTGCCGGCCATATTATTCCCCAAGTTTTTTTCAGGAGCCTATCCGTCATGCCCCAAACACTTCCCCTTTCCCGTCCGTCCCTGTTTTTCACCCTCATCGGAACCGTCCTGTTCCTGCTTGCCTCCACTGCCACTGCGGCGGAATACGCCAGTGTCCTGAAAAACGGGGCCAATATCCGCTCCGGCCCCGATACGAAAAAAGAGATCCTCTGGACGGTATTCAAGGGTTTCCCGTTACAGATCTCCTCCCGCCAAGGCAAATGGGCTCAGGTTGTAGACTACGACGGGGACAAGGGCTGGATTACCACCGGCCTGCTGGCCAAGGAGAAAACCGTCATTGTCAAGGCGACCACCGCCAACCTGCGGGTCGGCGCGGGAAAAGACTACGAGATCGTGGCTGAAGTCAAACGCGGCGTGGTCTTCAAACCCCTGACCACCGAAGGCGACTGGATCAAGGTCAAACATGCGGACGGCACCACCGGCTGGATATTGGGCAAGTTGCTCTGGCCCAACTGAGCCCCTCCAGACACCATGGAAAAGAAGGCTTCCCAGGCATATCCGCTCCATCCCGTTCTTCTGGTTGACGACGAAATCCATACCCTTGCCAGTTTTGACATCGCTCTCCGCTCCCATGGCATTAACAACACCATCCGTTGCCAGGACAGCCGGCAGGTTTCGGCCATCCTCGACCAACAGTCCGTGGAAATCATTCTCCTTGACCTGATGATGCCCCATGTTTCCGGGCATGACATTCTCAAGGACGTCAGCCAGCGGTTCCCTGAACTACCGGTCATCATCGTCACCGGGGTCAACGAAGTGGAAACCGCGGTTCGCTGCATCCAGCAGGGAGCCTTTGACTACGTGCTCAAGCCGGTGGAAATCGAACGCCTCCTGCCGAGCATCAGACGCGCCCTCGAAGTCAGGCGGCTCCGGAGGGAAAATTCCAGGCTCGCCAGCAGTTTCTTTGAAAAAAATCCGGCCCGCCCGGAGGTGTTTTCCGGAATCATCACGGGCAATGCCACGATGAAGGCCCTGTTCCGCTATTGCGAGGCCATTGCCGAAGGGCGGCAACCGGTGCTGATCACAGGAGAAACCGGGGTGGGCAAGGAGAGCATCGCCAGGGCCATCCATGATTTGAGCGGCAGGACGGGGGAATATGTGGCGGTCAACGTGGCCGGCCTTGACGACCACATCTTTGCCGACACCCTTTTCGGCCATGCCAAGGGGGCCTTCACCGGCGCGGATCGCAATCGCTCCGGCCTGGTGGACAAAGCAGCAGG